>CAZJYH010000057.1:3271-13974 GCA_964549365.1 uncultured Alphaproteobacteria bacterium | reverse complement strand
GGGTCGCATTGCCGAGCGCCGCGATGCGGGCCGCCACCTCCGCCCGGCCGTACGCGATCACCTCCGCGGCGATCGCCTGCAGGTCATCAGAGTTCGGCGTCTGTTCGAGTGAGAGGAAGGGCATGGGAGGGCGTGTAGCGTTTTGAGTGCAGCGTTATGCGCCAAGCACGTTTCGCGTTCCAAGTTCCAAATTCAAAGTTCCACGTTCAAAGTGCGGGGTGCCGAGCCGAGCCAGGCATCAAGCTCCAAATGCGTAGAATGAAGCTGTATACTCGAATCATATTCCCGCGTTCCAAGTTCCAGCTTGCACTTCACCTTCTTCCGAGCGTCCCGCGTCGAGAGTCCAACGTCCACCACGATTGCACCACGAAGCCGCAAAGGACGACGCGGCGCGCACACACGCATCACCTGTTTCACTTGAACTCCACGCCGACGGTGAGGCCCGCGCCGTACTGGACGCCCTGGTCGTTCAACGGCAGCAGCACGAAGCCTTCGGCGCCGACGCGCACCGTCTGCCAGGCGCGGATCCCGCCGCCGACGAACGGCGCGATGTCGATGCGCTTCGAGTCCCCCTCGGGCGCGATGATGTCGCCCCGGAATCGAGCCCCCGCGTCCAGATAGAAGGCGGGCTCCTGGTACTCCGCGCCGAGCCCCAAACTCGCCGCGAGCGAGGCCGGGTTCTGGACCGGGGCGCCCCATATCTGACCCTCGGCATAGAACTGACCGCGCGCATACGGCTTGGTGCGCGTCAGAACCCGCGCGTAGCGAACCGAGAACGCCGAGGAGTCGCTCGCCTCCGGTGTGAAGTACAGCCCGACGCCGAGCACGTTCCAACTCGGGGCCTGCGCCTTCCGGGCTGCCTCGCGATACTTCTCCACGTAGGACGCGCCCTTCTCGCGATCCCACTTCGGAGCGCCGCCGGCCTCTTCGACCGCCGCCTCCTCGTCCGGTCCCGTCGGCACCCAGCCGATCATCTCCAGCTTCCCCTGGAAGTACGCGGCCCGCAGGCTCTCCTCGGCCGGGGCGGTGAATCGGCCGGTGGAGAAGGGACCCTTCATCGCCGCCTTCACCGCTTCGACCGAGGCGACGACGTCCTTGTATTCGGTTTGATCCTCGTTCACGATCTGCTTGGTGAAATACTCCGTGAAGCCCTCGATCAACACCCGCTCGTCGATGAAGGCCGCGTAGAAGACCGGATGCGCCAGCGCGTGGATCAGCTCGTGCACGGCGGTGGCGTACAGCTCCTCGCGTGTGGTGAGCTTCACGTTCAGCAGCTCCTCGTCGCGACTGTAGTGGCCGCCGACACGCCGCGCCGCCGCCTTCTTCAAGTCCTCGCCCCTGTCGCGCATCGCGATCGACACCACGATCCCCTTCACCGCCCGGCGCGACTCGTCGTCCAGATCCGCGACGGCCTCACGGCACTTCGCGCAATTGGTCTCCACGATCGTTCGCGCCAGCGCACGCGCCATGTTCTCGGTCCCCTCGAACGTCGCCAGCACCTGGTTGCTCGCCTTGCGCCCCTCCACCGTTGTCGTGGCGTCGCGCGTCATCGTGATCTCCCGGTACGCGTACGAGCCGAACTTCTTGTAGATGGCATCGCGCGCATCCTGCACCGCGTCGTACGCCTCGTCCTTGTCGAGCGCGTCGGCATCGGGCGTCGCGCTCCCGCCGCTCAGTGACCTCAGCGTGGTGTAGAAATCGTCCTGGATGCTCGCCGCCAGATCCCTCCGCTCCGGTCCCGTGAGCGCGCGCCCACGCTGCTCCGCCGGCTTCTCCTCATCGGGGCTCTCCGGCTCCGTCGTCGGGTCCGGCGCCTGTACGGCCAGATCGCGGCCGAGGATCTTCTCGATCTCCTTCTGTTCGTCGGGCGTGGGGTAGTGGGGCTCCGTCTTCTCCTTGCGGAAGGCCGTGGCCGCACCGCGCGGCGCATCGTGGGCCACGTGCGCCAGCTCATGGCCGAGCAGCGACCGACCCTCCGCGGACTCCGGAGCGAATCGATCGGGAGGGATGAAGATGTCCGATCCGGCCGTGAGCGCCTCGGCGCCCGCGAGCCTCGTCAATGACGCGGCGCGGGAGTCCACATGCAGGCGGGCGTTCGCGAGATCGCCGCCGACCAGCGGCTCGAAGTACGCGCGGCCCCCCGTCGTCAGCGCGCCCGGCGATGCCCCCGAACCGACCTCGGTCGCGGTCGTCAGCGGGGACGCGGGCGCGGGTTCGGTCCGCACGCGTTCGCCGGCCGATCGCGCGCGGGCCTCCTCCGGCGCGACCGCCGGAGCGATCGAGAACGAGGGGAGGGCCGGCGTGGCGGATCGCGGTGGTATCGTCGGGAGGCCGGTCCTGCGCAGAAACGTCGGATGCGTTCCGTCGGCGCTCACCGGATCGACGGCATGCGTCGTGCCGTGGCCCCACGTGCGGGCTCCGGGCGTACGCGCGCTCCGCACTGCCCTCGAAGCGGTCGATTGAAAGGAGATCCGCATGAGATTTGCTCCCTGCTAGGTTCCAAGTGCAAAGTGCCAAGTTACGTGGTGATCAGCTGCATGAAGCTGTATACTTACGGGATATACACACATTCCAAGCACCAAGTACTACTGATCTACACAGAGATGGCTGAAGTAACCGGTAGCCGATACCGATGCCCTGTCCGTACTCCACAAACGGTTTGTCGTCCCCGTGAATTCGGGAATCCATACGACATGCATGTGGATCCCCGCGTACGCGGGGATGACAACGTGGTTATCCGGTCGCCAAGCCTTGCTTGTGCTGCAATGCGTTTCCCACCATCCAGGATGATTTCGCCGCAGAGGACGCCGAGAAGCCTTCCAACCTCCTCGCAACTCGTCGACGATCCCGACGCGTCGGGACCACCCGCCACTCGCGCCTCTTCCGAGCGTCGAGCGTCCAACGTCCGGCGTCCCACGTCGAGCGTCCCACGTCCCGTGTCCAGCGTCCCGTGTCCAGCGTCCCACGTCGCGCGTCCAACGTCACACCCCCCACCACCTTGAACCCCACACCCCCTCACCTCCCCCCAAACCCATACCGCGCGATCGTCCAGAGGATCTTCCAGCCCGCCTTGATCGAGCCCGCCACCGACCCGGTGATCTTCGAGACGCCGATGCGCTTGCGGTAGCTGACCGGCACCTCGGTGTGGCGCAGCTTCATCCGCGCCGCCTTGATCTGCATCTCCACCGTCCAGCCGTAGTTCGTGTCGCGCATCGCGATGCGGCGGAGCGCGTCGGCCGTGACGGCGCGGAAGGGGCCGAGATCCGTGAACCGTGCGCGCCAGAGCAGGCGGATCAGTGTGGTGGCCAGCCAGTTGCCGAAGCGCGCGTGCACGGCCATCGCCCCCTCTTCCAGCGCGCCGGCCGCGCGCGAGCCGATCGCCAGCTCGCACCCCTCCAGCGTGATCTTCTCCACGAGCAGCGTCATCTCCTCCGGGTGATCCGAGTAGTCCGCGTCCAGAAAGACGATCAGGTCGTAGCCCTTCGCCAGGGCGTAGGCCACGCCGGTCAGGCAGGCCGAGCCGTAGCCGCGCCGGGGCTCGAAGAGGACCGTGGCCCCGGCCGCGCGCGCGATGGACGCCGTCTGATCCGTGCTCCGGTTGTCCACCACCACGATCTCATCCACCAGACCCGTCGGGATATCCTCCAGCACGCGCAGGATGGACGTGTCCTCGTTGAAGGCCGGGATCACCACCGCGATGCGATGCGCCCCCTTCGCCCGTGCGATCCGTTCGCCTGAGGTGAGCGATTCCGCCGTGTATGTCGATGTCGTTGCTCTGTTGCTCTGCTGCATATGGAGTGAAAATAGGGAAGGTTATGAGTATGGCGAGTACGCCGGGTTATGGGTTATGAGTGATGGGGTATGCGAGTGGGAGTTGGTTGTATATCCGGAGAGTATACAGGTTCATGGAGGGTGGTGGTTGGAGCTTGGTTCTTGGTGCTTAGGGCTTGGTGCTTAGAGCGTAGTACTTGGTGCTTGGCCTCGAACGTGGCACTTCGCAACGTATGTATATCCGAGTATACAGGAACGCCAACTTGGAACGTGGCACGTTGAACTCGGCATTTGCCGTTCCCGGTCGGCAACGCGGAGCCGGCCCCCGAGAAGGTTTCGCATTCAGCATTGTGCATTCTGCATTCAGCAGCCGGTATTCTATATTGCGCACCACCCCCCATTCATTCCCTTTGTTCGCCTGTGTGATCGCGCGGAGTGTGTTGCCGCGCGCCCTGGAGTTGAGCCATGTCCTCTGTTCTCGACCTTATCCTCGATCGACCACAAGACCGCCGCGACCATCGGCAAGCAACGCCGGAGGCGAACCATGCCTGAGACCTTCGATTATGACGTCTTCCTGAGCCATAGCTCGCAGGACCGTGACGTCGTGCGCCCACTCGCCGAACGGCTACGGGCCGATGGGCTGCGGGTGTGGCTCGACGAATGGGAGATCAGGCCCGGCGACAGCATTCCGGCGAAGATCGAGGAAGGGCTGGAGCGCTCGCGCGTGCTGGTGCTCTGCATGTCGGCGAACGCGTTCGGCTCCGACTGGGGGGCCTTGGAGAGCGGCACGTTCCGCTTCCGCGACCCGCTGAACCGCGAGCGCCGGTTCATCCCGCTGCGGTTGGACGACGCGCCGATCAAGGGCTCGCTGGCGCAGTTTCTGTATGTCGATTGGAGGGGTGAGGAGCGGGATGACGCGTATGGGAGGTTGGTTGAGGCGTGTAGGTCTGTCGCGGTCATCTCGACCGTCGAGACCGAGGCGCGCCGCAAACAATTCGAGGAACGCGTCGTTTCGCTGGGTCACACGGGTCCGATTCGTTCGGTTGCCCTCAGCGCCGACGGGCATCGCGCGGTCACGGGTTCGGATGACGGGACGGTTCGTGTGTGGGACGTCGACGGTGGCGTCTGCGAGCGCGTGCTGGAAGGGCATACGGGTAGCGTCACGAGCGTAGCGTTGAGCGTCGACGACCTTCGCGCGGTCTCGGGGTCGTCTGACGCTACAATCCGTGTGTGGGACTTGGAGCGTGGGGTTTGCGAGCGCGTGCTGGAAGGGCATACAGGTTGGGTCAATAGCTTAGAGTTGAGCCTCGATGGCCTTCGCGCGGTCACGGGGTCGTATGATGCCACGGTGCGTGTATGGGACTTAGAGCGTGGGGTTTGCGAACGCGTGCTGGAAGGACACACGGGGTGGGTCAATAGCGTGGTGTTGAGCGTGGATGGGCATCGCGCGGTCACAGGGTCGTATGACGCCACAGTGCGCGTGTGGGACTTGGAGCGTGGGGTTTGCGAGCGCGTGCTGGAAGGGCATACGTCCGGCGTCTGGAGCGTAGCGTTGAGCGTCGATGGCCTTCGCGCCACGTCGGCAGCCTCCAATGGCGTCATGCGCATCTGGGATCTGTCGCAGCTCGGGTCTGAGTCGCATGCCTCCGATTCCGAGTCGCTGGAGCAGGTTCAATACACCAACGCCAAGGTTCTGCTTGTGGGCGACTCTGGTGTGGGGAAAACAGGCATCTCGAACCGGCTGGCTCATGATCGGTTCGAAGAGACCGAATCGACCGACGGAGCCTGGGCAACGCATTGGCCGCTGCCTCAAACAAAGAGCGATGACGGTGTCGACCGTGAGATCTGGCTGTGGGACTTCGCGGGACAGGTGGACTATCGCCTTGTGCACCAGCTCTTCATGGATCACACGGCGGCGGCGGTGTTGGTGTTCAACCCACAGAACGAGAATCCGTTCGAGGGGCTGGGCCATTGGGACCGCGATCTTCAGAAGGCCGCGCGCAAACCCTTCGCCAAGCTGCTTGCCGCCGGTCGGGCCGACCGAGGCGGCTTGGTGGTGAGCGCCGCCCGCATGCAGAAGTTCATGACCGAGCGCGGCTTCCTTCCACCGCTGCACCTGACCAGTGCGAAGACCGGTGATGGCTGCACTGAAATTCGCGATGCCATCGCGGGGGCCATCGACTGGAAGAGCATTCCATTGACGACGTCGCCCGCGCTCTACCATCGGATGAAGCAGGAGATCCTTGCGCTGCGCGACAAGGGGTTGGTGCTGATCCGCCTCGCGGAGCTGAACCAGCGGATGGAGCTGACGCTTCGCGACGAAGATTTCAAGCCAGATGAACTCAATGCGGTCATTGGGCTGCTGGCGGGGCCGGGGATGATCCTCCGTCTGGATTTCGGCGGCTTCATCCTGTTGCGTCCTGAAGTGCTCAGCCGCTACGCCGCCGCGTTGGTGCGGAAGGTGCGAGCGCATCCACAGGAGCTTGGCTGTATCCGCGAGGAGGAGATGTTGGCCGGCGATCTGGACTATCGAGACTTCGAGCGGCTAGTGCGTGAGGACGAGGTGATCGTATTGCGTGCACTGCACGAGATTGCCGTGAAGCGCGCGTGGTGCCTGCGCCAGGATTCCGAACGCGGTGCAATCCTGACGTTCCCCAGCTACTTCCGTCGCGAGCGCCCAGAGGGCCCCGCACACCCGGCTGTGTTGGCGAGCTATCGCTTCTGCGGAGCAGTGGATGAGATCTATGCCACCCTGGTCGTGCGGCTGCATCACACAAGCATGCTTGAGACCACAGATCTCTGGAAGGACGCCGCCGACTTCAGAACGCAGACGGGCGCGGCGCTCGGCGTGATGCTCCATCGCGAGGGTGAAGGTCACTTCCGGCTCGACGCATGGTTCACGCAACAGGTCAGCGACGACGCGCGCATCGTTTTCGAGCGTTACGTGTTCGATCACCTGAACGAACACGCTCAGGAGGTGGAGCGCCTGCGCAACTACTGCTGCGGCAACAGGAGGTGCGCGGTGCACGGACAGCCGTTCGCGGATCGCGCCGCGATCGACAGAGCGCTTGCTCCCGGAGGGAAGGGAAAGGTGTTCTGCCCCGAATGCGGGAAGGGGCTCGTGCTGCGCGATGTGATCGAGGAGAAGTTCAACTCCCCGGCGGTGAAGGAGGAGGCCCGTGAGATGAAATTCGAGGGGCAGAGCATCATCGACAACGAGAGCCGCGAGCTGATTCTCGTCGGGCACGCGTTCGCCATCACGGGGGAGGCCGGGCAGATCTACCGAGGCTATACCAACAGCGACCACGGCATCGACGGCGAGATCGAGTTCAAGGACGATTTGGGCCGCGCCTCCGGGAAGCGGTTGTACATACAGCTCAAGTCCGGTGACTCCTATCTGAAGAAACGCGGGCGCTACGGCGCCGAGGTCTTTCACATCAAGAACCCGCGCTGGGCAGACTACTGGCAACAGCAGGCGTATGCCGTCATGCTCGTGATTCGCACATCGGACGGGACGATTCGTTGGATGGACGTCAGCGCCTACCTCAAACGCGAAAGCTTCAACGGGAGTAAGGTCACGCAGGTTGTCTTCGATGGGGAGCGGTTCGACGCGTTGAGCGTGCGGCGGTGGCGCGACAAGATGTTGGGGAAGTGAGGTTGGCTCAGGGCGATCATGGATTGCGTGGCCTTCGTCGCGATGACAGCGGGTCTTCGCTGCGTGCTCGGCGAGATCGCCACGCCGTCGCTGCGCTCCTCCTCGCGATGACGGCGCGGGTCTAGGGTGCGTGCCCTGCGAGATCGCCACGTCGTCGCTGCGCTCCTCCTCGCGATGACGGCGCGGGCCTAGGGTGCGTGCCCGGCGAGATCGCCACGTCGTCGCTGCGCTTGGCCTCGCGATGACAGTGCGGGTGTGGTGCCGACACATACGCCGCCGATCATATTCGTTGTTCCGTGTGGGCGCATGCTAAAGACATGCGCCTACAAAACACATTCACCCACACATCCAGCCTCGTCTTTCTCTCTCTTCTTTCCTCTCTCCTCAACCCTTCCACTACGCTCCCCACGTCACCAGGTTCATCTCGATCGGCGAGACGAGGTCCGGGTGTTGTGGGAGGGCGCGGACGGTGATGCCGGCGTGGCCGGGGCGCGCCAGGCGTACGAGGCCGGTGTAGAAGGCGGTGCCGTTCTCGGCATGATCCAGGTGCAACTCCGTCGCGGTCCCGTCGGAGACCAGGCCGTCGGCGTCGATCTCGCCGTGGTACGCCTCCACGCGGATGTCGGCGGTGGTCAGTCCCCCGAGCCCCACGGCGGCGGCTACGCGCACCGTCTGGTCCAGGCTGACGCCGCCGTTGGTGTCGATCTCCACGCCGGCGAACCGGAGCGTGTCCCAGCGTTCGTTGACGCCGCGCTTCCAGGCCACCAGCGCGCGGGCGGCGGCGCCGTTCTCGGCGGCCAGACGGCGGTAGCGGTCGGAGCAGGGGAAGTAGACCCGTTCGGCGTATTCGCGCACCATCCGCTCGGCGCTGAAGGCACCGGCGAGCGTTTCAAGCGAGCGCTTCTGCATCGCGAGCCATGCGGTCGGCAGGCCGTCGGCGTCGCGGGCGTAGAAGGTCGGCAGCACGCGCTCCTCGAGCGCGCGGTAGAGCTTGCGCGACTCGAACTCGTCCTGCATCTCCGGGTCGTGCAGCTCCTCGCCGTCGCCGATCGCGAAGCCGTTGGTGCCGTCGTACCCCTCGGGGAACCAGCCGTCGAGGATGGAGAGGTTCAGCGTGCCGTTGGCGGCGGCCTTCATGCCGCTGGTGCCGGAGGCCTCCTGCGGACGGCGCGGGGTGTTCAGCCAGATGTCGCACCCCTGCGTCATGCGGCGCCCGACCGCCATGTCGTAGTCCTCGATGTACACGATCCGGCTCTCGAGGTTGTGCTTGCGGATGTAGTCGATCACCCGCTTGATGAAGTCCTTGCCCGGAAGATCCTTCGGGTGCGCCTTGCCGGCCACCACCAGCTGGATCGGCCGCTCGGGATCGGTGAAGAGCCGGAACGCGCGCTCGGGATCGCGGAAGAGGAGCGTGGCGCGCTTGTACGTGGCGAACCGGCGCGCGAAGCCGATCGTCAGCACGTCCGGGTTCAGGATCGCGTTCGGGTCGCGCCCGCGCTCCGAGCGCGTGAACCACTCGGCCTGCTGCTCGTCGAGCCGCTGGTGCACATAGTCGATCATCTCGGCGCGCAGCAGATGCTTCGTCTCCCACAGCTCGCGGTCCGGGATGGCGGCAGCAGCGCGCCACGTCGCGGGCTCGCTGATCGCGGTGCGCCACCCCTCGGGGAGATGGCGGTCGAACAGATCGGTCATCCGGTCGGCCAGCCAGGTGGCGGTGTGCACGCCGTTGGTGATGCCGGCGATCGGCACCTCGGCGGTCGGCACCGCCTTCCAGAGCCCGCTCCACATGGCGCGCTGACGCCGTTGCGCCGCGAGGTCAGGCGCAGCGCCAGCACCGTCATCGAGAAGTGCTCGGTCGCGTCGTTCGGGTTCTCGCGCCCCAGCGCCAGGAACTCCTCGCGCGTGAGCCCGAGCTGCCCCCAGTAGTCCTTGAAGAAGATCTCCATCATCTCCGGCGGGAAGGAGTCGTTGCCGGCGGGGACGGGGGTGTGCGTGGTGAACGCGGAGCCGGCCGCGGTCAGCTCCGAGGCCTCCGCGAAGCTCATCCCCATCTCGTGCATCAGCATGCGCGTCCGCTCCAGCATCAGGAAGGCGCTGTGCCCCTCGTTGGAGTGCGTCACGGTCGGGTTGATGCCGAGCGCACGCATCGCGCGCATGCCGCCGATCCCGAGCATGATCTCCTGCATGATGCGCGTGCGCTGATCGCCGCCGTAGAGATAGTCCGCGATGTCGCGGTACTCCGGGTTCGTGTTCTCGGCCACGTTCGTGTCCAGCAGGTAGAGCGGCACGCGCCCGGCCGTCATGCGCCAGACGCGGGCGGTGACCGGGCCGAGCGGGAAGTCCACCGAGATGCGGAGCGGGCGGCCGTGCGCGTCGGTGATCTCCTCGATCGGCAGCAGCGAGGGATCGTTCATGTCGTAATCCTCCAGCTGCGTTCCGTCGATCGCAAGGCGCTGGCGGAAGTAGCCCATCTGATACATCAGGCCGATGCAGATGAACGGCAGCCCGAGGTCGGAGGCGGACTTGGTGTGATCGCCCGAGAGCACGCCCAGGCCGCCGGAGTAGAGCGGCACGGACTCGTGCAGGCCGAACTCGGCGGAGAGATACGCGATCGTCTCCTGCACGCCCGGGCGGTTGGCCTGATACCATGCGTCGCGCGAGCGATACGCGTCCAGCTCCGCCACCGCTTCGTCGTAGACGGCGAGGAAGGCGGTGTCGGCGGCGATCTCCTCCAGTCGGCCGGTGGCGAGCCCCTGCAGCATCCGCAGCGGATGGTGGTTGCACGCGTGCCACCGGTCCGGATCGATCGCCCGCAGGCACTCGCGGATCGTCGGGTTCCAGGTCCAGTACAGGTTCGAGGAGAGATCGGAGAGCCGGTGCAGGCGCTCGGGAAAGCGCGGGGCCACGGTGAAGGTTACGATCGGGCGCATAGGATTCGATCAAACTTGGGGGAGCGGGAAGCCCGAGCGGGTCGGGCCGAAAAGCGGGGCCCAAGATACAAAAGATCGGATGCGCCCCTCGGACGCCGGAACCCGGCGGCGTTTCCCGGTGTTTGATCCGGACACGACACGGCTGGAGTAAAACTCCGGCCGAACGGAATGTTGGTTCGGAGTTGACTCCGAACCCGTGTTGTGCATCGGGATGTGCGTTGACGTGGCCGGGGTCAACTCCGCACGCGTCCGAGCGACGTGGCCGGAGTAAAACTCCGGCCGAACAGACGACACTCCGGCCGAACGGAATGTTGGTTCGGAGTTGACTCCGAACCCGTGTTGTGCAT
>CAZJYH010000057.1:0-3171 GCA_964549365.1 uncultured Alphaproteobacteria bacterium | reverse complement strand
GTCAACCCCGCACGCGTCCGAGCGACGTGGCCGGAGTAAAACTCCGGCCGAACAGGCGACACTCCGGCCGAACAGGGCGGATGTTGGTTCGGAGTTGACTCCGAACCCGTGTTGGGCGTCGGGATGTGCGTTGACGCGTCCGGGGTCAACTCGGCACGCGTCCGGGTGATGTGGCCGGAGTAAAACTCCGGCCGAACAGACGACATTCCGGCCGAACAGGGCAGATGTTGGTTCGGAGTTGACTCCGAACCCGTGTGGGGCATCGGGATGTGCGTTGACGCGACCGGGGTCAACCCCGCACGCGTCCGAGCGACGTGGCCGGAGTAAAACTCCGGCCGAACAGAGGAGTCAACTCGGCCGAACAGACGACACTTCGGCCGAACAGAGCCCAGCCCGTCGAACAGGCGCGCGCCGGTTGGTGCGGAATCTCGCCAAGGATAGTACTTTACAACGCTTGATGTCAGTATGAGCAATGCACTGGCTGCCGATATGGGGCGTCCGTTCAACACAGTGGCAAAGGCGATCTCCTCGCTTCGCGGGAGGGGCGTGCGGGAGCATGGGGCCGACCGCGGGCAGAATGCGCGCGTTGGCACCCCCCTTGCGACGCATGAGCTGCGCGAGCAGGCGTTGCGCGAGTCCTTCGAGCGCGATGCGATCCCCCACATGGATGCGCTCTACAACTTCGCGCTGCGGATGACCGGCGACGGCGTCGAGGCGCAGGATCTGGTGCAGGAGACGTTCCTGAAGGCGTTCCGCTTCTTCGACAAGTTCGAGCAGGGGACCAACTGCAAGGCGTGGCTGTTCCGCATCATGAAGAACAGCTACATCAACCGGTACCGCAAGGCGCAGAAGTCGCCGGAGACGGTGGATTACGACTCGGTGGAGGAGTTCTACTACTCGATCCGATCGCACGGCGCCGACGACGGAGACATGAGCGCGTTGCTCTTCGACAACATTCTGGACGACGAGATGGCGCGGGCGATCGAGCGTCTTCCGGAGGACTTCCGGACGGTGGTGATTCTCTGCGACATCGAGGGCTTCACCTACGAGGAGATTGCCGAGTTCGTCGACTGTCCGGTCGGCACCGTCCGCTCCCGTCTGCACCGTGGGCGCAAGCTGCTCCGCGACGCGCTGGTGGATTACGCAATCAGCAAGGGCTACAACACAACGGCCTGAGGCGGCCGACGCGTTCGGTCGACTCTTCATTCGATCTTCCGCGATATCGATATATTGCCGGGCGAAAACCGTAGCGCACAGTGACCTGCAAAGAGATACACGAGCAGATAACCGCATACGTCGACGACCGCGTCGATGAGACCGCGTACCGTGCGAAGCTGCATCAGCACATATCCGCATGCGCCGAGTGCCGTGCCGCGTATGAGCTCGAGCTTCTCACCAAGGCGGTCATCCGCACGCGCGCGCCGCGCGCCGCCGCTCCCGAAGCGCTGCGCTCGGCGATCGCCGGGAGCATGGAGACGATCAGCCGCGAGCGCGTTGCCGCCTCGGCTCCGACCGCCGGGCGGGCTCTACAGGCCGAGGTCGGCTGGCTCGATCGGTTCGCGCATCTGTTCCAGGCGCCCGTGGGGGTTACCGCGGCGGTGGTGCTGATCGCTCTCGGTGCCTTTGCGTTGTTGCGCGAGGGGGAGCCGCCGCTGATACCGATCGTGCACAACGCGCCGCCGGTGAAGGATCTGCCCCGAAGCAGCCGACCGGAGAATCTGTTCAACAAGGCATCGTCGAACTTTCGCGCGATCCGCGACGGCAAGCTGAGCGTTGGGCACAGCACGGCCGACCCCGGTGAGCTGCGCCGTTACTTCCACGACAACGGCGTCGCCTACGACCTCGCGTCGCTCAGCGTGCGCGCCAGGCTTGCCGGCGGCGTCGTGAGCGACCACGGCGTTGCGAAGTTTGCGCACCTGGTCTACACGCAGGGGGAGACGATCATCTACATCTTCGAGGTCCCCGCCAGCACGCTCGAAGCGCACAAGGTGGTCTACGTTGCCGACAACGCGCTGCAGGATATCGAGGCGGGGAAGGCGCTCTGGGAGGAGCCGGACCCCTGGATGTGTGTGGTGGTCTTCAAGAAGGGTGATGTCGTCTGCGCCGTGGTCGCCAATGCGCCCCGCAGCCGTATCGAGAAGATGATCGCGATCGGGTGATCGCGCGCCGCTCACAAAATATCTATCCCCCGGTGTACCGGTCGGTTCGCGTCAGCGCGCCGCGTACACTTTCGTTCCGACATCAATTGTGCAGCCGACCATGAATATCTCACGTTACTGTATTCCGATGGCCCTCGCGGCATTGTTCGTGCTGGGGGCCTGCTCATCGCGTCGTACCACCGATGGGGCCGAGGCGCGCAAGAGCACACCGGCAACCCAGGATGGGGGCACGGGGGCGTCGCAGGCGGCGCCTGGGGGCGGCTCCACGGCGCCTTCCGAGGCGAAGACGGCGGCCGCATCCGATGCGATACATGTCTCCCATGTGGAACGCGTGGAGGGGGCGCTCAGCACCACGAAAGGCCCGGCGCCGAACTTTGTCTGGAAGGATGCTGCCGGCAAGGAGCGTTCGTTGAACGACTACCGCGGCAAGGTGGTGCTGATCAACTTCTGGGGGACGTGGTGCCCGCCGTGCCGTGCCGAGCTTCCGGACATCGTGAAGCTGCGTGACGAGCTTGGGCCGAAGGGATTTGAAGTGATCGGTCTGAACGTTGGGGAGGAGATGCGCTCCAGCGGCTCGCCGGAGGAACACGTGGCTGCCTTCGCCACGAAGAACAACATCCATTATCCGCTGGTGCTCGCCGGCGAGGATCTCGTCAACGCCTACGGTGGACTCGAGGGAGTTCCGACCACGTTCATCGTCAACGGCAAGGGGTTGATCGTGGAGAAGATGGTGGGGATGCAGGACGCGGCAACGTTCCGCAAGGCGATCGAAGGCGCAATGTAAACAGGAACGCGTACGGCGCGATGTGCCGGCACGGAGCGAGCCACGATGCCCGCTTTCCGGGCCTGCGCGTCGCGCCGTTGCGTTGTCGGACCCCTCGCATATCCTCACGCACGTCAACTTGCCCTCTTCACTGCGCGCACCGTGATTCTCAGACTCTCCATCGCTCGCCGCTCGATTCTTCGATCGCTGCACCGTCGAAAGGGGCGCAACGAGGAGCGGGCCTATCTC
>CAZJYH010000056.1:3492-14093 GCA_964549365.1 uncultured Alphaproteobacteria bacterium | reverse complement strand
CTTTGAGCTTTGAACTCGGCACTCGGCGCGCCCGATGCCTACCGCACGCCGCCTCCCGTCTCGCGGGCCCATTGCTCCAGGTGCAGCGTAGAGAGCATGCGGTCGACCACCTTCGCCGTCGGCTCGCCGGGGTTCAGATAGATGAACGTGCTGGAGCCGCGGTTCTGATGCAGGTAGCAGGCGATGATGCGGATCTCGTCGATCTCCTCGCGCCGGCAGTGCGCCGGTGCCGCGTCGCCGCCGTCGTAGTGCAGGGCCACCAGTTCGCGCAGCGTCTCCTCCGGCACCTCGGCGCCGACGACGACCTGCGCGGCGAGGCGTCCGAAGCGGACGAAGAAGATCTCCTGTTCACCGCGCCGTGCCGCCGGAAGGATGATGATCACGTTGTTGTTGTTCACCGAATCCGCGATGCGCTCCTCGCGCTTGAAGATGCGCCGAAGATCCTCGATCCGGTTGCGCACTTCGGCCGCCGCCTCGAACTCCAGCGCCTCGGCATGCAGCGTCATCCGCTGCTCCAGGATCGAGATGATCCCCTCGTCGCTCCCGGAAAGAAACTTGCGCACCTTCGCCACCTCACCGGCGTATTCCTTCGCGCTCTGCAACTGCGCGCACGGCGCGCCGCAGCGATGAATCTGATGGTAGAAGCAGGGGACCGCCAGCGGGTTCGGTTTCAGCGCGCCGTCGCATTCGCGCAGGCCGAACGCGTGATTCAGCGTGTCGATCATCGCCTGCACATCGGACCTCGTGCGGAACGGGCCGAAGTACTCCGCTCCGTCCGGCTCGATCTCGGCCGCGCTCTCGACGCGCGGGAACGGATCGGCCGGATCGATCTTCAGGAACGCGTACCGGCGATAGCGCTTCTGCAGCGTGTTGTATTTCGGCTGCAGCTCCTTGATCAGCCTGGACTCCAGCAGCAGCGCGCCAAGCTCCGAGCCCGTCTCCTCGATCTCCACCTTGCGTACACGACGCACCATCTCCTCGATCTTCCGTGTGTGCACCGTGCCTGCGCGGAAGTAACTGTTGACGCGCTCGCGCAGACTCTTCGCCTTGCCGACATACAGGATCGTGCCCCGCGTGTCGATCATCCGGTACACGCCGGGGCGCGCCGGCAGCGCGCCGAGCGCCGGAAGCAGCGCCGTCACGTTCTTCGGCGGATCCTTGAACTCGTCCATCGTGCGGTACTGGATCGAGAGCACGTCCTCCACCGTCTCGCAGGCGCGTTCGTCCTGCAGGATGTCCAGCAGCTCGATGAGCGCCTTCGCCGTGGCCATCGCATCGCCGAGCGCGCGGTGGCGGCCGCGGATCTTGATGCCGAAGTACGCCGCCAGATGCTGCAGCGCCCAGCTCTTCTGCGGCGGCAGCACACGCCGCGCGAGCCGCGCCGTGCACAGCTTCCGCGTCGCGAGCTCGGCGACGCGATGCCGCCGGAACGAGTTCTGCAGGAAGTTGAAATCGAAGGCCACGTTGTGGGCGGTGAAGACGCCGTCTTCCGGCATCCACGATCGTATCTGCGGGAACGCCTCGGCTCCCTTGGGCGCGGGGAACACCATCGCGTTCGTGATCCCCGTCATCTGCTGGATCGCCGTCGGGATCGCTTGCTCCGGGTTCACCAGCATCGCCCGTTCGTCCACGATTTCCCCGGCCTTCACCAGCACGCACGCCACCTCCGTGATGCGGTTGCGCTCCGGTGAGAGCCCCGTGGTTTCCACGTCGGTCACGATGAAGGTTGCGTCACTGAGATTCAGCATCGATGTCGGCTGCGCTCACGGGGGATCGGGAATTGCTGTTGCGAAGATACGATGCGCCGGGAGAAGGGGCGGGCCTTTGCGTCTGCGCGGCATTGCGGTCGCCACTCTTCACGAGCGTCCATCGTCCAGTGTCCAGCGTCGTCCGAAGACACTCACGGCAAAGGATGCTGAGGAACGCAGTACCCGCCATCACACATAACCTCTTGCCGTTCCATAAACGCAAACGGCCGCCCCGATCCGTCGGGGCGGCCGCCGCATTCATCTCGAGATTGAGTCGGTGCCGTCTACCACGTCACCGTGCACATCGCGAAGCCCCATTGAATCGTCTTGCGACCCTGGGCCAGGTAGCGGTTCGGATCGCCGTCGAACACGGCGTAGCCGCACGTGAAGTTGAACGGCTTCACCGGCGTGTAGTTCAGCGTGATGTCCAGCTCCTTGCCGATCGCCGTCGTCTTCTCCGCCGGAACGCCCGCCAGCACCTTCGTCGGGTCGCTCGCGGTGGAGAGCATGTGCACGTCGACGCCGAAACGGACCGCTTTCCAGGGCGTGATCGAGAGCTGCACGAACGGATCGTTCAAACCCAGATCCAACCGCTGCGCCGTGTTGTCGACGATGTCGATGTGGCCGTAGAAGCGGTGGTTCGTGCCGTAGAGGGTGTTGAACGCGCCGAACTTGTCCGGGGCGTTCTCCTCCAGACCCGACAGGCGATCGAAGCCGAGGCCGATGCGCAGGCCGGCCGCGCTCTCGATCGTATAGCCCACGCGAAGCCCGGCCAGATACGCGCCGATCGTGCGATCGGGTGAGCCGTTCCGAACCCGCGTTCCGAACTGATAGGCGCCGTCCACCTCGAAGTCCAGCGCGTCGGCCGTTCCGTTGACGTAGACGCCGGCCGTCTGGCGGTTGTCGCGCGTGGTCGTCCCCGGCGAGTCGTAGAGCAGGAAGGCCTGCGCGCCGACGGTTCCCTTCTCCGGCTTCCACGTTCCCCACAACCCTGTGAGCAACGCGTCGCGCGTGTAGACGGGATTGAAGAGGGAGTCCGAAGTGTTCGGGTTGCGGGCTGTGACCGCGCCGAACGCATCGAGCTTCACGTCGCCGACAGGGACGGTGAGGAAGATGCCGTCGAACGACTGGCCGAAGTTGTTCCAGTCGCTGCGGCCGATCAGCCGCTCGTTCGCATAGTTCAGCACCTGACGGCCGAGCTTCATGTTCACCGACGTCCCGGCGATATCCTTCACCTCGATGTTCCCCTGGCGCAGATCGAGCGCGGGGGCGCTGCCGTTCAATGTGGCGCGCGTCTGCCCGAACGTGCGGGAGTCCTGCACTTCCACCGTCGCGGTCAGCCAGTCGGCGATCGTCGCGGTGGCGGCAAGACGCGTTCGCAGCAGATGGAAGACGTCCAGGTGTGTGTTCTTCACGAAGGACTTGCCGTCGAACTCCGTTCGCTCACGGATCTGCCCGGATATGGTCGCGATCTGCGCGTTCGCCGTCGACGTGAACGATACGATCGCGAACAGAGCGATACAGGCGAGCACGATGTGTCTGTTTCGATTCATTGGAACTCCGATGGATGAATAGAATGTCGGGAGTGGGAGTTATCGGGAGGGAGAGCCGGGTTGCCGTGCGGCACTGCATTCGGTGCGGTCGAACCCGGATCGGAAACGGCGATCGAATGTGGAACTGAGACGAATCAGAAGTGAAGCCGCCGTGTGTCGCCGCCGAGCGACAGGCTGATGACGACCACCACCACCGATACCGCGGTCAGGATGATCGACAAGAGCAGCGCAGTGTCGTCGTCGCCGAGCGTGAATGCGTCGTAGATCGCCAGCGGCATCGTCTGCGTGCGGCCCGGGATGTTGCCGCTGACCATCAGCGTGGCGCCGAACTCGCCGATCGCTCGTGCGAACGTGAGCGCGATGCCCCCCACCAATCCGTTGCGCGCCAACGGCAGCACGATGTGGGCGAACGTTGCCCACCGGCTGGCGCCGTCGATCGCGGCCGCCTCCTCGAAGTGACGACCCACCGATTCGAACGCGATGCGCGCCGAGCGCACCATCAGCGGCAACGCGACCACGCCGCTCGCAAGGGCGGCCCCCCACCACGTGAACATCACCTCGATGTCCATCGAGGCCAGGAATCTCCCCAGCGGCGAGCGAGAGCGGATCACCATCGTGAGGTAGTAGCCGAGCACGGTCGGCGGCAGGAACATCGGCGACATCACCAATGCGTCAACGAGAGCCTTGCCGCGATAGCGACGGCGCGCGAGATGGCGGCCGAGGAGCGTCCCGACCACCGCCACGACGCAGGTCGCCAGCAGCGCAACCTTCAGCGAAATGGCAAGCGGGGTCCATGTCATCAAGGGGCGTCTATTGAATTGCGCCGAAACTACGCATCGTGCGCGGAATAACCGTGCTCAGAATGTGTACCCGGACGTAGTTTCCGCATCCGGCAACCGTTGCCTAAATTGAAGGCCGCATTGCATTCTCGAACCTCTCATCCGGAACATCATGACCAACCCCGTTCGCCTCGTCGCGTTGCTGCTTGCCGCTCTCGTTCTTTCCGCCTGCTCGCAATCGGCATATGAGGGGATCGCCGAATCATCGCGCCACGAGGTGATGATCTTCGCCGCCGCCTCGCTGAAGGACGCCTTCAACGACATCGGCAAGATCGTCGAGAAGGAGGATTCCACCGTGCGCATCGTCTTCAACTTCGGCGCCTCGAACGTGCTCGCGCGGCAGATCGAACAGGGAGCCCCGGTCGACGTCTTCGCCTCGGCGGCCGCGAACGTGATGGACAGCCTCGACACGAAGGGGGCGATCATCCACGACACGCGCGCCACGTTCGCGAGCAACAGCCTGGTGGTGATCGGGCCGCAGGGGAGCGCGCCGATCGCGTCGCTGGATGAGCTCGTCACGAGCAGGTTCAAGCGCCTCACCGTCGCCGCGCCGGGCGTTCCCGCGCGCATCTATGCCGAGGAGGCCCTGCGCAAGGCGGGCGTGTGGGAGAAGCTCACCGGGCGTTTCGTGTATGGTGAGAACGTGCGTCAGGTGGTCGATTACGTCGCCACATCCGAGGCCGAGGCTGGGGTGGTCTATGCCACCGATGCCGCGCAGTTCAAGGGGCGCGTGGTGGTGCTGATGACCATTCCGGCGGATCTGCATCGCCCCATCGTCTATCCGATCGCGATCGTCAAGAACGGACGCAACCGCGCCGGCGCCGACGTCTTCATGCGCGTGCTCTCCAGTGCGAAGGGGACGGAAGTTCTGCGCCGGTATGGGTTCCCGGTCGCGGGGAAGTGAGCGCACGGCGCGTCGTGCCGTGATCTGAACATCCGAATCGTTGCGCCTTCACGGGTTCGAACCGCGAAGGCGCAACGTGCGCGAAGACGGCGTTCGGCCTGCAACGCTGCCCGCCTCCCGCTGCCCGCTGCACGCCTCCCGCTGCACGCTTCGCGCCTCTACACCATCCGCTCGTCCACGTAACACCAGCGCCACGACTCGCCCGGCTCCACCGAGCGCATGATCGGGTGGCTTGTGCGATGGAAGTGTTTCGTTGCGTGTTTGTTCTTCGACGAGTCGCAGCAGCCCACGTGGCCGCACTCCAGGCACATCCGCAGATGCACCCACGAGTCACCCATCTGAAGACATTCCTCGCAGCCCTGCGCGCTCGGCGCAACGTCGCGGATGCTATCGACATGTGAACACGACATGCTGGTTACCTCGCTTCTGGTTGTTGGTTCTGCATCGCGCCGCGCCGGCCGCCGGGAGCCGGTGGGAGCATGGCCGCAACGTTACGGATTCCGGACGATCGGATCACGCGAAGCCGATCGGCGTGTTGACAAATCGCAACGCAAGATCGGGGGAATCGCGGCCTCGGCGTCTTGACGTTGAGTTTCGCGGTGGCTAACTTCGCCGCAGTCATCACGCACAGATTCACGTGATCGTAAACACGGAAGGGGCGTAAGCCCCCGGAACTCACATACACGCTCTACAAGGGAGGTCAGTCATGGCACTTCGACTCGGGGACATCGTTCCCGACTTCACACAGAAGTCTACCCAGGGAGACTTGCATTTCTACGATTGGGCCGGCGACAGCTGGGTTGTTCTCTTCTCCCATCCGAAGGACTTCACGCCGGTCTGTACCACGGAGCTCGGCACGGTTGCGAAGCTGCGCGCGGAGTTCGACAAGCGGAATGTGAAGACGGTGGCGCTCAGTGTCGACGGCATCGAGTCGCACGCCGGATGGGTGGGGGATATCGAGGAGACCCAGAATGTCACGCTGGACTATCCGATCCTTGCCGACGCCGATCGCTCGGTGTCCGATCTGTACGATATGATCCATCCGAACGCCAACGACACGCAGACCGTGCGGTCGGTGTTCGTGATCGATCCGAACAAGAAGCTGCGTCTGACGCTGACGTATCCGGCGAGCACGGGGCGGAACTTCGCGGAGCTGCTCCGCGTGATCGACTCGCTCCAGCTCACCGACAAGTACAGCGTGGCCACGCCTGCCAACTGGAAGGATGGCGACGACGTGGTGATCGTCCCGGCGCTCCAGGATCCGGAGGATCTCGCACGCCGCTTCCCCAAGGGGTACACCGTCGTCAAGCCGTACCTGCGCATGACGCCGCAGCCGAACAAGGACTGAGGCCCGGCCGCCGATCGCCACCCCGTGGCTCCTCGAATGCGGGGCTCCGGTTGAAAACGATGAAGTCCCGAAGCGCATCCGTCGCGCTTCGGGACTTCGACGTATGTACCCGAGCCGTCTGCTCAGAGCTCGTCGTCATCGGCCAATGCCTGGCGAATGAACCAGAGCTGCTTCTCGTGGATCTGCACGACGCGCGTGAACAGGTCCGCAGTTCCGGGATCGCCCGCCTCACCCGCCGCATCGGCCGCCGCACGCTGCTCGGCAATCACGGTGGTTTCGGCGGCGCGAGCCTCGGCGAGCATGTCGCGCATTGTTCCCGAGGCGGCCGCGACCGGCACGCTGGAACCGGACGTGATGTCTGCCGGGGAGTAGATCGGATTGCCGCCGAGCATGCGGATGCGCTCCGCGAATTCGTCCACCGTCGCGAGCACTGCGGCCGAGAATTCGTCGAACATCAGATGCAGGTCGCGAAAGTGCGGGCCGTAGCTCTGCCAGTGATAGTGCTTGTAGTTGAGATAGAGCATCACGCTGTTGGCCACCTGCGTTTGCAGCGGGGCGATCATCGGTGATGTCGCCTTCCTGCCCGCGTTCGAGGCGCCTGCCGACCGCTTCGCGGCCGGCGTTCCCGTTCGTTTCGTTGCCATCGTCATCCTCGCTGAAATAGTTGTTCGCATTGCCGACGTCAGTATCGGCAAGCGCGCCGCCGCGATCAAGATGCGTTCGGTGCCGATCTGTATCGAGCGGCCGCAACGCACAACGCCGTCGCGCGCTCGGTGATGGCCGCGAGCGGCGAAATCGATCCGTCCGGCTCGTGCGTCAGCCACGATCCCACGTTCAACGCGTCGGCTCCGGCCCGCAGCAGAGAGGCGGCCGTGTCGGCGCGCACGCCGCCGCTCGGCGCCAGGCGGACGCTCGGCAGCGGACCCCTGATCGCGCGAATGTAGCCGGCGCCGTCGGCCGGCATGGGAAACACCTTTACGATGTCGGCGCCGACGCTCCGGGCGCGGACGATCTCCGTCGGCGTCATCGCGCCCGGCATCGCGACGCAACCGGCGGCCGTCGTTGTTGCCACCACCGCCTCATCACAGACCGGACTTGCGATGAAGAGCGCGCCGTGATCCACCGCGCGCGCCACGTCTTCGGTGCTCATCACCGACCCGGCACCAACCAGCAGCTCCGGCCGAGCGCTCCATCGCGCCAGAGCGTCGAGGGCGCCGGGGGTGGTAAGGGTGATCTCGACGGTCGTGATTCCTCCGGCGGCGATCGCCTCCACAACGGCGTCGATTGCTTCCTCGTGGTCCAGCCGCACCACCGCCACAAGGGCGTGTCGGAGCATCCGTTCGAGGGCGGTTGAGCTCTGTTCCATGTCCGTGTCGTTTGGGTTCGGCGGGGCGTCATCGTGTCGAGGACCGGATGCGCGCCGTTCTTCAGACCCGCGAAGATACGGACGGTCTGTTGGTTCCGCGGTGGGGGCTGTGATGTTTCGGCGCGCGCGCGCATCATATCACCGGTGCAACGTTGCGCGCGTGCTTTCGGTACCCTTGCAGGTGTCCGGCGATCTCGGTATGATTGCCCTTCAGCGCGCGGTCGCCTGGTCTCAGGAGATTCGCGCGCACCCATGTGCGGTCCCCACGAGCATCCTGGCTTCCCGAACGGGCGCGCGCGCTCAATACCTCCAATTCCCATGGCTCGACTATTACTGCTCTCCCTTCTCCTCCTGTCGTTCTACCCGGCCGGCACGTTTGCGCAGACGCCTCCGCGGAGTTACAACACCACGCTGTTCGGCACACTGAACCCGGAGCCTCCGTCCGGCGGCGGCGAACGGTATTCGGCGCTGACCGGTTATGCGGCTCCGAACGGGCGCGAATACGCGCTGCTGGGTGGGTACAACGGCACCTACATCATCGACGTTACCGAGGCGCCGATCAAGCAGGTGGCGTTCATTCCCGGGCCGCGCAGCGGCTGGCGTGAGATGAAGACCTACAAGAACTATGGATACGTGGTGAGCGAAGGGGGCGGGGGGCTGCAGATCATCGATCTCTCGCAGCTGCCGACGAAGGCCACGCTCGTCAAGAGCGATACCAGCCGGTTCGTCACCGCGCACACCGTGACGCAGGAGGGGAAATACCTTTACGTCAACGGCACCGGCGCCTCGGCGGGCGTCAACGGCGGCACCCTCATCCTCGATCTCACCAATCCCGTCAAACCGGTGTCGGTCGGCGTCTGGACCGATCGCTACGTGCACGACTGCGTGATCCGCAACGACACGCTCTACGCCTCGGCGATCAACAACGGCCAGCTGGACATCGTGTACCTCGGCGCGAACCGGCAGAACCCGACGTTCGTGACCGCCATTCAGTATCCGGGCGCCGGGACGCACAACTCGGACCTCACGCCCGACGGCAGCTACATCATGACGACCGACGAGGTCGGCGCCACGCCGAAGACGTTGAAGGTGTGGGATCGCCGCGATGTCGGGAACATCGCCAAGGTTGCGGACTACACGCCGGTGCCCGGCCAGATCATCCATAACCTTCACATGAAGGGGACCACGGCATATGTTGCCTGGTATGCCGCCGGGACACGCATCATCGACATGACCAACCCGACGCAACCGGCCGAGATCGGATACTTCGACACGTACCCCGGTTCGGAGGAGAACTATGTCGGCAACTGGGGGGTGTACCCGTATCTGCCGAGCGGCAAGATCATCTCCAGCGACATGCAGAGCGGGCTGTACGTGTTCACGTTCAACGGCGCCAAGCGCGGAAGCGTGCGCGGCGTGGTGCGCGACTCCGCCACCGGCACGCCGATCGCGAACGCGGTGATCTCCATCGCGAAGTTCGGCCGCACGATCACGACCGACGAGCAGGGGCGCTACAGCTATGCCGGCGCCGTCGACTCGCTCGCGTTCACGGCCGCCGCTGTCGACCATCGCGGTGTTGCCGGAACGCTGGCGCTCACCGAGGCCGGAACCGATCACGACATCCCCCTGCCGCAACTGCAGCTGACGCAGTTCACCCTGCGTGCGATCGATGCCGAGACGAAGAGACCGCTGGATGCGTTCGCCTACCGGATCATGGAGCGCCCCGCCAGCGATGGGCGCGCCACCTCGCCGTCGCTCGCGCTCGCGGTGCCGACCGACAGCCTGTACCATATCTACGTCGGTGCGTGGGGGCATCGCTCGCGCTCGGTGGAGGTCACCAACCCATCCGGCGACATCACCGTGCCGCTGAACCCGGGCTACATGGACGACGCCGAACTGGACTTCGGCTGGTCGTTCACGGCCGCGGCCGACAACGCGCTGGGAGGCGTCTGGGAGCGCGGGATCCCGGTGGAGACGGGGTACAACGGCGGCGTTGTGCAGCCCGGTGCGGACAACACGCCGGGCGTTGCGGACCACGCGTTCATCACGGGCATTCAGAACTCGAGCGGCGGCGCCGGCAACAACGACGTGGACAACGGGCAGACCACGCTCACGTCGCCGCCGATGGATCTGCGGGGCTACAAGAATCCGATCATCACCTGTTCGATCTGGTATTCGCGCGATGCGCGCACCGACGCAACCAACGATACGCTTGTCGTGCAGTTGTCGAACGACGGCGGCGCGAACTGGCAGACGGTGGAGCTCGTCACCGCGTCGCCGAAGGCCTGGGAGCCGCATCGCTATCGCCTCCGCGACTACTTCGTCTCCGGCGGCGAGCGGACGATGTTCCGCATGATCGCCAGCGACAACGATCCGCAGTCGCTGGTGGAGGCGGGGCTGGATGACTTCGACGTCGCCGACAGCGGACGTCAGGCATTCGACGTTCCGGCCGGACCGCGCGTCGGCGTGGTTGCCGGGGCGCGGGTGGTGCCGAACCCCGTGAATTCCCAGGCCGCGCTGGAGCTGAACGTGAGCGATCGCATCGCCGGCGCGCGCGTCTCGTTGTTCGATATGTCGGGCCGGCTGGTGCGCGCGTTCGAGGCCGGCAGCATGGAGCCCGGCACGCACCGCATCGAGATCGACGCGTCCGGTCTGGCCTCGGGACGCTACACCTGGCGTCTGAGCCTGGCCGATGGTGCCATGCTGAGCGGAGCGCTGAGCGTGGTGCGGTAGGCGTCGTGTGTGCCCGTGGGCGTCCGGCCGGACGGCGGACCGTGGACCGACGACGGTCGAGGTTGGCCGTCGCGGCAGTGGAGACGAGGGACGGGAGCGGGCAATGAACA
>CAZJYH010000056.1:0-3482 GCA_964549365.1 uncultured Alphaproteobacteria bacterium | reverse complement strand
GCGCTCTCCTACGACATCGGGAAGGCGATCTGGTGGCCGTCGCGGCTGTGGCGACGTGGGACGGGCGCGGGCAATCAACAACATCCCGGCGAACGTCGCGGCCACCCCTAATATCGGGGGGGCCGCCGCCGTTCAGTCGAGTCGCGTGCTCGATGCATCGGGTGGTGGGCGTAACGTTCGGGCGGGCCGCGACGTCAGTCGAGAAATGGGAGGCTCCGCCGCCCCGCATGACGGAGCCCGGATGTAACGCGGACATCGGGGGTATGTGTCATGCTCGATACAGGGCCGTGCATCGATCTTGTTGCACCGGCTGCCTGCGCGGTCAGTTGCCGATCGCGTCGATGATTGTCCCACATCGTAGCCCACGCCATGGAACAGATCAATGCCGTACAGCCGGTGGATGGAGCCGTCGGTTCCAATTCGCGCGAAACGATCGATGCCTTTGCCGAGCGATTGGAGCGGATGCTGTACACGGATCTCCCTCGTGCGTGCGTTGAGTCGAACGAGTTGATCGCCCGATCCGAGCTGTTGGGATATTCCTCCGGCGTATTGCGCGGCAAGCTGCTGAAGGCCTTCTGCCTGCGCCAGTCGGGCGAGGCGACGGCTGCGCGCGCTCTGGCGGAGGAGGTGATCGATCTGGCCAGAGCCTGCGGGAATCTCGGCGCCGAGGCGCTGGGCATGCTCGAGGTGGGCGTTCACAACCAGGAGCGCGGCGACATCCGCGAATGTGAGCGGCTGCTTGCCGATGCTCGTGCCGTTGCCCTGCGTTCGGGCGACGTCGTGGTGGAGGCGCGGATCATGGTCTCGCAGGCGACGATGTACCTGCGTCTGGACAATCTGGATGAGGCCATTGTTCTGTGCCTGCAGGCATGCGATGTGGCGACGCGTGCAAACGCCGCGGGTGTCATCGCTCCGGCGATGTACGCGCTCTGCGCCGTGCGGTATCTCCGTGGCGAAGGAGCGGCGGCGCTCGAATGCTGCGATGCCCTGGTTGAGTTTGCCGAGGGTGCCGGCAACTCGCGTTATCGTGTGCTTGCCCGCGAGTTCAAGGCGCTGATTCATCGGGAACTCGGAGGGGAGGAGCCGCAGTTCGATGCGATGATCGATGCGCTCGAATTCTGGCGGCAACAGGGCGACCGCCGCCGGGCCGGGGCCACGCTCGCGAACATCGGCATCACGTACAAGCAGGTCGGGAACTTCGCGTGCGCGCTCGAGGCGTTGCTGGAGAGCCTGGAACAATGTTATCAAAGCGGCGATCGCGACGGCGAGGCGGTCCGGTTGCTGATGCTCGCACAGGTGTACCAGGCGATCGGGGAGGAGTGGCGCGAACTCGATTGCTGCATGCAGGGGCTTCAGCGTGCGCGTGCCCGAGGCAACCGCGGCACGGAGGCCGGGATATTGGTGGCGCTCGGTTCGTTTTACCTGAACCGTGGGGAGATAGCGCGGGCGCTTGCGTATTGCCGGGAGGCCGAGGCACTTGTCGAGACGTGTTCGGTTCGCTCGACGCAGATCGATATGGTTGTGCTGAAAGGATGCGCGCACGTGCTGGTTGGTGCGTTCGACCGTGCGGAGCAACATCTCATCGCCGCGCTTCGGCTTGCCCGATCGTTCGGCATGCGGCGTTCGGAACTGAGCATCCTGGCGGATCTCGGCATTCTGGAGGTGCGTCGCGGCAACGACGCGGGTGCCCTCGACTACCTGCGCGCTTCGCTTGCGCTCGCCGACGACGATCGATATCGGACCAAGCGCACCGAGATCCTCGCCGAGCTTGTGCGGCTCTGCGGTCGCATCGGCGACGCCGCCGCGCGTGCCGAATACGAGCGCGAGTACGCCGCTCTCGCGCAGTCCATCTTCAGCGGCGAGGCCGCGCGAAGCCTGCGCAGGATCATCCGGCGCCACCGCAACATCGAGCTGGCCATTGGGGATGTGGAGGTCAATCTTGGCGCCGAAACCACACGACTGCTCCGCTCATGGACGGCGGACCACGAATCGTCGACGAACAACTTCTTTTCGACCTGGCATGAGCCCCCGTTCGCACGGGTTCGTTCGGGATCGGGCGACGCGTGGCCCGCTGCGGATGATGGTCTTGCCCGGCTCGACCGCCTCCCCGACAAGCCGGTCTGCATTCGTGCGTTCGGCGTGCTGCGGATCGACATCGAGGGACGCGTGCTTCGGAAGGGGGACTGGGGACGGCGGCGCGCCCGGGAGGTGTTCAAGCTCCTGTTGATCAATCACGGCCGCTGGCTTTCGATCGACGAGATTCACGAGGTACTCTGGGAGGGGAAGCCCAGCCGGAACCCGGACGTGCTCATCGCCAACGCGGTCTCGCACCTGCGGCGAGCGTTCGCCCGGCACGCCGGTGAATATGCCGACGCGGCGGTTGTGCAGTGTCTCGATGGGGCGTACCGGCTCCACCTCGGCGACGCCGTGTGGGTGGATTTCTTCGCGTTCAAGGAGCTGGTCTTTGCCGCGCGGCGCGTCACCGCCGCGGCCGATCGATTGGATCTGTACACGAAGGCGGCCGACCTGTACGCCGGGGATTTTCTCGCGGAGGATCAATACGGCGATTGGGCGGCGTTCGAACGTGATACGCTGCGAAGCGGGTATCTCGAAGCCCTCGAGTTCATCGCCACCGAGCACGGGCGATTAGGGCGGAACACCGATGCGATCGAGGCTGCATGGCGGCTTCTGCGTGTCGATCCCACCAATCACACGGCGCTCGAGGCATTGGTTCGGGCGATGGTGGCCGAAGGGCGAGCTTCGGAAGCGCGCCGCATTCTCGCCGAGCGCACACCGCAACTGCACGAGGACGCCGACGGGCGAAAGCTCGGGGCCTACCTTTCCGCGCTCATCCGTTGAAGCATGCACCGCCGATCACCGCTCGGTCAGCATCGCGCCGTGCTTCGGCGGCGAGATGACCAGCGGGCCGTTCCCTGTTTTGTACAGCTACCGTTAAAGTCACCGCAGTTCCTTTGTACCGCCGGGAGTTGATCCCCCAGGGCGTCGATCGCGCACGTGCGCCACGACGTCGAACTTGGCGATCGGCATGCCGGCGGTCCGGCGCCGTCCATGTGGTCTCACGGGCGAGCGTGGTGCGCGATTCACCCGATCGAACCGCGCCTCCTCGTACGCTCTCGAGAATATTCACGGGCTCCGAAGTACCGCCACCGCATCCGTCGATTCGCCCCCGGCATCAACCTTCATTCACTTCGCGTCAGGAGAAAGAGGTCATGCTTCGTTCCACCATTACCCATGCTCGACGGATCGCATTGCTCGCCGTGTTTGCCGTCGTCGCTCTGTGCGCCGGTTCGGGCGTGGCGCATGCGCAGTCCTGTATCTGCCCCATCGTCACCGTCGATGTCGACGCAAACGTCGCCTGCAACGTCACCCTGTTCCCTGAGGCTCCGCTCTGCCGCTACGCGTCGGTGAGCGTTCGTCCCGGCGGACACGCCGACATCAAGTGCTGCAACGACATGACCGTC
>CAZJYH010000055.1:4120-14196 GCA_964549365.1 uncultured Alphaproteobacteria bacterium | reverse complement strand
ACCGGGTCCCGGAATCAACGCCGCGACAACTCACTGCCGGAGTTGAGCGCCGCATGTTGTGCACCGGGTGTACCCGAGCACCCAGTCCTGTTCTGCCGGAGTTGACTCCGGCAGCCCGAGAAGACCGGGTCCCGGAATCAACGCCGCGACAACCTTCAGATGTTCATCCAACCGCACAACCCCATCGGCTCCTCGCGAACCATTACCCGGCCAGCATGAACGAGGCCAGCAGCAGCCACCGCCGCGCATCGGCCTCACGCCCGGGCTTCGCGAGCAGCGGCGTGGTGTAGTGCCAGAACGGAAGACGGTAGACGGCGACCGCGGCGCGATGCGCGATGTTCGCCGCCTTCGAGAGATAGCCCCCCTCTTCATACACCAGCAACTGTCCGGCCACATGCTCGTTGGTCAGCATCACCTGCACATCCACGTAGCCGTTGCGAAGGTGATCGTCCTCCGGATGATGATCGTTGTGCGGCCCGGTATAATCGCCCTCCTCATAACAGATCACCTGGCACCCGGCCCGCGTCTCGAGGCGCAGCCCGGTGACGATCTCGGCGAAACGGTGCATGCTGGCCGACCGCAGCATGGGCGCCAGACCGAGCGCGTCTGCGGCCCTCGACGCCCGCGAGCGCGGCTCGTTCAGCGAGGCGGTCTTTACGCGCACGGTCTTGCCGAGCCGTTCGGAGTAGTTCGCCGTCATCCCCACCAGCCACTCGCGGTCGATCGGCGTGCGCATCGGCTTCATGTGCGCGCGCATCGCACCGTCGAGCAGCGCGACGGCCCCCTTCGCGGTCGTGGGGGCAACGATCCCCTCCAGCAGCGCGAACGGCGTCCCGCGGCGGAACGAGCGGGAAAGATCGGGTTGCGGCGACGTGAGCAGACGGCGGCCGCTCGGCGAAAGGAACGCGGAGAACTCAGCGGGAAAGGATTGCATGGCGTGGTTCAGCGGAAGAACAATGGATCGAAATGAATGTCCGGATGCGTGCGATTGAGCGGAACAAACCCGGCAGCGGACCCGGCGTGCGAACATACGAAAGTGCGCCGATCGATCCGCGATACGCCGTGCCTGCCGGCGCTAGGAACCGGCGGCGCGCAATGCCGCCGCAACGGCCGGGCTCGCATGCTCGGGCACAACGCCGTCGGCGCGGGCGCCCGCCCTGACGAGCGCGGCCGCGACGGCTCCGTAGTCCTCATCGGAGGAGACTCGACCCGCCAGAGAGCCGTGCACGGTCCATTGCAAAGGCGTGGCGTTGTAGGAAGTCGAAAGGGAATCGAGCGGCGCATCGGCATCGATCAGCAACCCGACCATCTCGCGATAACCACGCCAGGCCGCATGGTGCAGCGCGGTGGCGCCGAGCTCTCCTCGCACGCCCGGATCGAATCCGACGCTCAGCATCAGGCGAACGGCCTCCAGCCGGTTGCGGATCGCAGCGTCCACGAGGATCGCCCGGTCCTGATCCGAGAGGGTCCGCATCAGTCCGGGGTCATCGATCAGCATGGCGCGCACCCGATCCTCATCGTTCACCATCAACGCGCCAACGAAGCGGTCGGCAAGCGAGAGATCGGCCGGGTTGCATCGCCGCGCCAGAAGCTCCGCGATCACCGGCTGCCCGTACCGCACCGCCAACTGGTACGGCGTGCGGCCGTCGGCGCGAACGGCCGCGGGATCGGCGCCGTGCTCCAGCAGCATCATGATCGTCGGCAGACCGCGCCCGTTGCGGATTGCGAGGTGCAGCGGCGTTTCGTCGATCTCGTAGCTCGTCACGTTCGGGTCGGCGCCGTGCTCCAGCAGCCACCGCGCCCCCTCGGTTGCGGACTCCCAGCCGGTGTCGGACTCACGATAGCCGAGCAGAAAATAGAGCGGGGTGTTGTTCCAGGGCATCGCGCGGGCGCCGAGCGATGCTCCGTGCCGCGCAAGCAGCTCCAGGCACTCGCGATGGTTCTGCTCGGCCGCGTGGCAGACCGATTCGCCGTCGTTCGGGTTTGCCCCGGCCTCCAGCAGAACGCGGACCACCGCTGGGTTGTCGGCAACGCCGGCCGCCAGATAGAGCGCGGTCAACGGGCTTTCGGGGAACTCCGGCTCGAAGTACTCGGCGTTCACATCGGCGCCGCGTTCGAGCAGCAGGCGGGCCGCCCGTTCCAGACGCGCCGCGCCGTCCGGGGCCAGTCGATGAAACCGCGAGGCGGCCAGATAGTGGAGCGGACGGAAGCCCTTCGGTCCTCCCGGCGTCCCCGCAAGCGCCGAGCCCTGGTCGATCAGCCGCCCGATCGCGTCGGCGTCGCCGAGCACGGCGGCCGCGTAGATGTCACCGGCCGCAATTGCCCCGGCATGTTCGGCAACGGCGGCCCAGCGGGCCGCATCCCCCGCAAGCACGGCGCCGATGATCTCGGCGACACGATCCGAAGCGTCCATGAAAGCCATGCATCCTCCTCCGAACGATTGGTTCGTCATGGTCGATATGCACGATCGCCGAGCGGCTACTTCCGCACGCCGGGAAGGCGCTCGAGGAACTCCTTGAACAAGTCCATGTGCCGGTTCGACATCGGGATACGGTATCCGTCGATGAAGACATGCTGCACGTTCGTCGACGGCTCGAACGGGTCGCCGTCGGCCGCGAAGAGCGTCGCCAACTTGCCGACCTCGAGCGAGCCGACGAGGTTGTCGACGCCGAAGATCTGCGCGGGGACGATCGTGACGGCCTTCAGCGCCTCCTCCCGTCCCATGCCGTAGGCGGCGGCGAAGCCGGCATTGAACGGCAGGTTGCGCACGTTCTCCGACTCGTTCGTGCGGATGGCAACCTTCACGCCCGCGGCCCGCATCAACCCGGGGTTGGCGTACGCCTTGTCGTAGCGATCGGCGCCGCGCGTCGGGATCGAGAGCACCGGCCCGACGATGCAGGGGATGCCGGCGGCGGCGATCCTGTCGGCCACGCGCCACCCCTCGGCAACCCCCGTGAAGATCGCGCGCACGTTGTTCTGCTTCACCCACACGATCGCCGAGTCGATGTCGCGCGCCGCGTTCACCTCGATCAGCAGCGGCATCTGCCGCCGCACCACCGGCGCAAGCGCGGCCAGCTCCGGCTGATACTCCGGCACGATCTCCTTCGACGCACCGGCCGCGTACGCGGAGTCGATGCGCGCGTACAACTGCGCGCGCGCCCACACATCGGCCAGCCGGTCCTTGGCCTTTCTGGCCGCCTTGTCGAAGTCCTCATCCGAACGATCGTCCCACCACCCGCGCACGCAGGAGGGGAAGCTCATCACAACGGCGCGCATGCCGCCGAGATGCATCTGGTCCGGCGTGTAGCCCACCAGATCGATCAGCGCCGCCGTGCCGGGGAACAGCCCACCGCCCGGGACGGTCAGCACCGTCGTCACGCCGTTGGTGCGGGTCACCGGGATCGAAACGGAGTTCGGGTTGACCGCCGTCAGCGCCTGCATCTGCGGCGTCACCTCCCCCAGTTCATCGTTGTCGCGCGTCTCCGGAAGCGAACCGATCTCGATCAGGCCGAGCTGCGTGCCGGCGTCGATCAGGCCGGGATAGAGCGTCAGACCCTTGCAGTCGATCACGATCGCTCCGGCGGGTGCGGCCACGTCGCCGCCGAGTTCCGCGATCTTTCCGTCGCGGATCACCAGCGTGCCGCGCTCGATCACCCCACGCGTCACCGTCTCGATGCGCCCTCCCACCAGCGCGTATGTCCCCTTGATCATCTGCGCGTCCGCCGTCGCTGCGCACGCAAGCGCGGCAGCAGCCGGAAGCACGATCGCCGAGAAGATGTTCCGAAGCATGCTCATGGTATTGTTCGTTCGATGATTCATCGGTGTATCCTCCCTCGCCTCAGCGTTCGATGAAGAGTTGATGGAACGCATCGGTCCCCTGCATGCAGCGGTCCTGGTTCTCCTTGTACACGGTATGCACGTCCACGGCGCGCTTCACATCGATGTTCAGGCGCATGTCGTCCGGATCCTCGGAGCGGTCGAAGCGGACCACGCCGTCGACGATCGTCTTCTGACAGACCGCATAAATCGAGAGCGGGTCCGCGTTGAAGATCGCAAGGTCCGCCTCCTTCCCCACCTCGATCGAGCCGACACGATCGTCGATCCCGAGCTGGCGCGCGGGGTTGATCGTGATCAGCTTCAGCGCCTCCTCCGGCGAGAGGCCGCCGTACTTGAGCGTCTTCGCCGCCTCGTGATACAGATGCCGGTTCAGCTCCGGCGAGTCCGAGTTGATCGACGTCACCACGCCGTTGCGCGTCAGGATGGCGGCGTTGTAGGCAGTGGAGTAGTACACCTCGAACTTGTAGGACCACCAGTCGGAGAAGACGGAGGCCATCGCGCCGAACTCCGCGAGCTCGGGGGCGACCTTGAAGCCCTCGTTGACATGCTGGAAGGTGAGGCGCTTGATGCCGAAATCGCGGAACACCTTCATCAGCATCAGGATTTCGTCGGCACGGTAGGAGTGGCAGTGCACCAGGATCTCGCCGCGCAGAATGGCCGCGAGCGTCTCCAGACGCAGGCTGTAGGCCGGCGGCGTCACGCGCGGGTTGTCCTTCCGCTCACGCTCGTATCGCGTCTTCGCCTCCATGTAGCGCTTCGCCTCGGAGAAGGACTGCCGGAAGATATCCTCCACGCCCATGCGCGTGCTCGGATGCACGCCGAAGCCGCGACCGTGCACCCGCGTCGGGTTCTCGCCGAGCGCGAACTTGATCGTGCGCGGCGCCCCCTCCATCACCAGCCCCGCCGGATCGGTGGTGCCGTAACGATGCTTGATCGTCTCGCACTGCCCGCCGATCGCGTTGGCCGAGCCGTGCATCACGTGCGACGTGGTCACTCCGCCGGCAAGCGCCCGGTAGACCGCCAGATCGTACGGATCCACCACATCGCCGGTCCACACCTCCGCCGTCACCGGATTGGTCCACTCGTTGACGTCGCTGATCGCGATGTGGGAGTGCGCGTCGATGATCCCCGGCATCACGAACATGCCGGACGCGTCGATCGTCCGCCCGCCGGAGGGGGCCGAAAGGCCTTTCCCGATCGCGTCGATCTTTCCGTTGCGCACCACGATGTCCGTGTTCTCCAGCACGCCCTTGGTCACCGTCAGCACGGTGGCGTTGCGGATCAACAGGCTGCCGCGCTCGCCCGCATCACGGCGCCGGGCCAGCGCCGGGTTGGCGATCAACGTATCGGGATCGTTCTTCTTCGCGTCGGTCGCCTTCACGTCGGGCGTCTTGGCGTCCGCCGTCTTCGCGGCCGACGTGTCGGCGCCCGCCTTCGCGCTGTCCTTCTTTCCGGTCGGCCGGTTGTACTCGAACATCCGCCCGTCGACGAACACGTAGCGCACCTGCGCCTTCTCGTTGAAGTAGTTCCCGCTGGTCATCACGAGGTTCGCGATCTTGCCGTTCTCCACGGTGCCGAGCTGCTTCTCCAGGCCGAGCATGCGCGCGGGGTCCACCGTCAGCGCGGCAAGCGCGTCGTTCTCGGACAGACCGTTCTCCACCATCATCCGAAGGTTCTCGCGCACGTCGCCGAGCTTCGAATCGACCGACGAGAAGCCGAATCGCACGCCCTGCCTGCGGAGCATCCCGGCGGTGCCGTAGTACACACGTCGCGCGCCGCGCTGTTGCTGCGTCAGGAAGCTCTGCTCATCCTTCACATCGTGGAAGCTTTCGATATGTCGGTTGGCGAAGAAGTTCGTCGGGGTCCGGCCCGCGGAATCGGCCCCCTTCGCCGTGGAATCCTTCGCGTCGTCCGCCTTCTTCTCCTTGGGGAGATCGAGCGAGAGGAAGAGCGGCAGGTTCCTCGACTTGATGAGATCGGCGATATCGTAGGCCTCGCGCAAGCCGCCGATCACCAGCTGAAAGCCGAGGTCCTTCTGAAGCGCAAGCGCGCGATAGACTTCGAGCGGCCCGTTTGCCTGGAACACCACCGGCGCCTTGCCGTCGATCACCGGCAGGAACGCGTCGAGGACGGGATCCTGCTTCGGCCGCTCCATCCCGGCGGGGTTCTCGCCGTAGAACTCGCCGGCCGTCTTCACCTGGCGCGCCCGATTGTAGAGATCGCGGAACTTCGCCATGATCGCCATCGTGGTGGCCGGATAGATGTCGTCGGCCGGAGCGAAGCGCGCCGCCATCGACGCGCCGCCGCGCAGCACCATCTCGCCGGGGGTGTCGCCGGCGAGCGAGACGATCGCGCCGGCGCCGGGGAGCATCAGCCCGTACGGCACCACGTGCGCCACCGTGAAGCCGGCCATCCGCAGCGAGTCGACCGAGGCATCCCCCGGAGCAAGCAACGTTCGCACGTCGCGATCCGGCTGGATCCCCGCGCGGTCGTTCGGTGGATCGCCCGGCACCGCAACCTTCGGCAGATTCTCCGGCTTCTTCGGAGCCGGCACGCCTGCGTGCGAAAGGCCGTCGATGAATCCGGCGTAGACCACCATCGAATCCCCCTCGATCACCTGCGCGTCGAACGGGACCGCGACGTTCTGCCCGACGGCCACGATCACGCCGTTGCGCATCACGATCGTGCCCCGCTCGATCACGCGCCCCGGCGCCTGCACGATGCGCGCATTGCGGATCGCGAACGTGCGCGTCACCTGCCCCAGCTCGCGGTCGTTCTCCTTGACAGGATCGTCCTGAGCGTGAAGCGCCTGTGTCGCGGCGGCCAACGCCAGCGCGAGAACCGAGAACGCGATCCACCACCGTCGTGATGAACCACCTCGATGAAATAAGCGAGGTCGCATGATATCTCTATGCGTAGTGAAGAGGGAAGATTCGGGCCCGGACGGCACGAACGCACGCCCGGTGTGGAGCCTGATTCGCCCGATGCCCGCGCCGGTGGGGCATGGCGAGCCGAAAGTTACGCAAGCCTGGAGAAACTCCCCGGCGTGCGGAGAGGGCAACCGGAAACTCGTTCAGATCGAATAACGCTCCACCACCCAGTCGGGGATCGGCACCGAACGGCCGGACGCAGCATCGATCAGCGCGTAGTCGAAATGACCGCTCGATGCGAGCTTCATCCCCTGCCTGCGGAGGATCTCGAAGGAGACGCGCACGCCGTTGGGCCGCATCTCCTCGATCCACGTGCGCACGATGAACGCGTCGCCCAAACCCAACGGCCGCTTGTATTCGATCGCCGCCGAGCGCACCACCCAGCTGAACCCGTGCTCCATGTACTCCTCCATCGACATGCCGTAGCAGCGCCCCATCTGGTCGTAGCGGGCAGCGAGCACGTAGTCGAAGTAGCGGCTGTTGTGCACGTGACGGTTCATGTCGATGTCGTCCGGCCGAACCAGCATCTCGGTTTCATACTTCGTTTGATTGATCGCCATCGTCGTTTGCGGAATTGATGTGAGTCGCGCCCTCTCCCTTCCCCGGCGGCACGTGCGGAAGATAGCCGAACCGACCGCCACGCGGCGCGACGAGATATAATTTGTTTTGTCGAATCAAACTATTCGCATATCATTGCGCCGTGAGAATCGACGACGCCGTTCGCTCCCTGCTCGAGTCCTATCCGAAGATCTTCTTCGCCTGCCACACGCGGCACGTGCGCGACCCGAAGACCGGCGAGGCGTTGAGCGCAAGCCAGGCGAGCATCCTCGATCACCTCGACGAAGTGGAGGCGATCGGCCTGCTCGACCTTGCGCGACACATGGGCGTGACGCCCGCCACGATGTCGATCGCGGTGGACCGCCTGGTGCGCAGAGGCTATGTGGAACGTGGTCGCGACGCGAAGGACGCACGGCGGGTGCGCCTGCGCATCACCGGCGCCGGCCTGCGGCTCCGCGAGGCATCCTCGGTGCTCGATCACGATCTGGTGGCGGCGATGCTCGGAATGCTCAGCCCGGACGAACTCCGGCGTGGGCTGGAAGGGCTGGCGCTGCTGGCGCGGGGCGCCGGCGAGTTGATGCGCGAGCGCAGCGAGCAGGGAACCTGGAACCGACGATCGCGCGACGCCGAACGCACATCCGAAGGACCGTCCCCGGCAGCCGGAAATGCCGCCGCGAACGTCGACAGGCGCCCGAAACGAGCCCCCGCGGCGAAGCGGCGCGGAGGCGCCGGGGAGTAGGCAGTCGAACTCGTCGCGCGGCATGTGGATTGCCGCGGAGATGCCTTCGGTGCATCCCGGAGAGGCAGGCGCATGCCTCGGCTTGCGCGCAGGATCTTCCATCAACTCAATCCCAGTGGAGGTATGAAACGAATGCTTTGGCTATGGCTGGTCATCGGCGGCTTCGCGGCGCTGGTGGCGTTGATTGGGCTGGCGGGTGCATTGACGCCCGTGGCACATGTGGCACGCCGTACGGCGGTGTTCCATCGCCCCCCGGCCGAGATCTGGGCGACGCTCACGAACATCGCGGACTATCCCTCCTGGCGACCGGAGTTGACGGCCGCCCGTGCGCTTGCCCCGGAGAACGGGCGCGACCTGTGGGAGGAGTCCGGGAAGTGGGGGACGATCAAGATGGAACGGCTGGAGGCCGTCGAGGGGCAGAGGCTGGTGGCGCGCATCGCGAGCACCGACCAGGGCTACGGCGGCACGTGGACGTGGGAACTCTCCCCTGAACGAACCGGCACCAGGCTGACGATCACCGAGAACGGCGAGGTACACAACATCTTCTTCCGCGCGATGGCCCGCTTCTTCTTCGGCTACACGAGCACGATGGACGGTTACCTGAAGCAGCTCGGCAAGAAGTTCGGCGAGGAGATCGAACCGACCGATCCGCCGGCCGCGAGCGCGCCGCCCAGATGATGCCCGGGACACGAAGCGCAGCCCTGCACATTTCATCCCCGGCGTAACGCTCCGGCGCAGAACCGCGTGTAACCGCTTTCGCACGATGTGGGCGCGACAGCGCTCATCCGGAAGCAGCTCCCCTCACAGAGCCGAACGCACGGCCCGCACCGCGGCGGCAACGCTCGCATCGGAGCGCAACTTTCCTCGAACTCCCAATCCCGATATCGATCATGAAGATCGCCGTACTCCTTGGTGGCACCTCCCCGGAGCGCCACGTCTCGATGGCATCCGGCAAGGGGATCGCCCTGGCGCTATCCGACGCCGGCCATGAAGTTCTCGTCTACGACGTCGCGCGCGGCGCCGATGCCCTGGTAGACCCTGCGACGCTCGAACTGCCGTCGCAGGTGGCCCCCTCACCGGAGGAGCTGGCGGCCCTCTCCTCGGCGGCCATCATCGATGCGGTGATGACGCTGCCGGACGATCTGGACGTCGCGTTCATGGCGCTGCACGGCGTGCCGGGAGAGGACGGCACGGTGCAGTCGCTGCTGCAGTTGCGGGGCATCCCGTACACCGGCTCGAACGTGCTGGCCTCGGCGCTGGCGATGGACAAGGCGATGAGCAAGCGCGTGTTCGAGCACTACGACATCCCCACCCCCCGCTGGTTCCAGCTCCCCGCCGAACCGGTGCCGGCCGAGCTGCTGGCCGCGCGCGTCGACGAGATCACCGCCTATCCCGTGGTGGTGAAACCGAACGACGGCGGCTCCACCGTCGGCCTGACCATCGTGGACGGTCCCGAGGGACTCGCCGCCGCGCATGATCTGGCGGGCCGATACGCGGACTCGATTCTGTTCGAGGAGTTCATCGAGGGGCGCGAGCTGACCGTGACGATCCTCGGCGGTGAGGCGTTGCCGGTGATCGAGATCCGTCCGAAGAGCGGCATGTACGATTACACCAACAAGTACACGGCCGGGCGCACCGAATACTTCTGCCCCGCCGATCTGCCGCGCGACATCGAGGAGGAGCTGCGCGAGCTTGCACGGCGCGCGCACGCGGCGCTCGGCTGTTCCGGGTACAGCCGTGTGGACTTCCGCCTCGATCCCGACAACGCTCCGTATTGCCTGGAGGTGAACACCCTGCCGGGCATGACGGCCACCAGCCTGGTGCCGAAGGCGGCGGCCGCAGCGGGCCTCGGCTACGCCGACCTGTGCGAGCGCATCATCGAGCTGGCGCTGACCGGCGATCCGCAGGAAGCGTAGGGGAAAGGCTGAAGGCGGAAGGCAGAAGGCTGAAGGCAGAGGTCTGAAGGCAGAGGTCTGAAGGCAGAGGTCTGAAGGCAGAGGTCTGAAGGCAGA
>CAZJYH010000055.1:0-4020 GCA_964549365.1 uncultured Alphaproteobacteria bacterium | reverse complement strand
TCTGAAGGCAGAGGTCTGAAGGCAGAGGTCTGAAGGCAGAGGTCTGAAGGCAGAGCGCCGAAGCCCTGGAAGGGCGGCTGGACATGGCGAAGGGCGTAAGCCCTGGAACCGACTCGACGCCCGCTCCCCTTCGACGCGTTCGCGGCTTGCGAATCCGGGGGCGGATGGTAATTTTCCCCGGCGTTAAACGCGGCGACGCACGGCGACATCCAAGCCGCGTTGACGCCGATACCGGAGCGTCGGCCCCGTTCTCTCTTTCGACACCGAATCTTTCGACAGCCATGAAGCGATTCTTCCTTCTGACTCTCCTCGCCACGGTTACGATTCCGATCGTTGCCGGCGCGCAATCGAAGCCGACCAAGGTTGCGCTCTTCCCCTTCAAGAACCTCTACTGGGAGGTGAAGTACGACAGCCTCGCCTGGGCGTACGCGGACTCGCTCTACTCGTACCTGATAACGCGTCCGGATGCCGCCTCGAAGTACGAGATCATCCCGATGGACGATCTGCGCGATCAGATGCTGGCCCTCAACATCGACCCCCGCTCCCCTTCGTACGAGACCGACATCTTCAAGGTGGTGACCGCCCTCGGCGCACGGAAGGTGATCTGGGGAACGTATCTGGTCAAGTACGAGAAGGCGAACATCGAGGTGATCGTCATCGACGCCAAGACGCTGATGAAGGATCCGGTGAACAAGGCCGACAAGCTGCGCCCGCTCTATGTGGAGGCGCTGAAGACCGTCACCCAGGCCGGCGACAAGATTCTGCCGGGCCTGCCGTAGCAGTCCCGCCGTTCGCGGCGCGCGGCACGGTTCGGAACGCAGGCAACGGGAGCGCCCATTCAGGTGCTCCCGTTTTTCTTGTAATTTCCTCCCACCTCATGAACGCACGTCACACATCTTTCCAACGACAGCCACGATGAAGAACGCCTCGAAGGTCAAAACGGGAACGGCCCTCAACTCGGACCAACCCGATTCGGCAATCACGTCGGTGATGACCGAAACGCGCTCGTTCACGCCGGAGAAGGCGTTCAGCGACACCGCGCGCATCGGCTCGATGAAGGAGTATCGTCGCCTTGTCAAACGGGCGGCCGACGATCCGGAACGCTTCTGGGGATCGATCGCCGAGGAGCTGCACTGGTTCAAGCCGTGGAAGAAGCTGCTGCAGTGGCGCGCTCCGTTCGCGAAGTGGTTCGTCGGCGGGAAGACGAACATGAGCTACAACTGCCTCGACCGCCATCTCGGCACGTGGCGCCGCACGAAGGCCGCCATCATCTGGGAGGGAGAGCCGGGTGAGATCCGGACGCTGACGTATGCGCAGCTGCATCGCGAGGTGGCCCGCTTCGCGAACGTGCTCCGCTCGCTCGGCGTCGGCAAGGGGGACACGGTGGCGATCTACATGGGGATGGTGCCGGAGGCGGCGATCGCGATGCTCTCCTGATCCCGCATCGGCGCCGCTCACAACGTGGTTTTCGGCGGCTTCAGCGCCGAGGCACTCCGCGAGCGCATCAACGACTCGAACGCGAAGCTTCTCGTGACACAGGACGGCGCGCATCGGCGCGGCTCCGAAGTGCGCCTGAAGGATGCCGCCGATCAGGCCCTTGCCGGCACGCCCAGCATCGAGCACGTCGTGGTGTACCGGCGCACCGGCTCGCCGACGGCGATGCAGGCCGGCCGCGATCATTGGTGGCACGAGCTGACATCGGCGGCCTCGGCCGATTGCCCCGCCGAGAAGCTCGACAGCGAGCACCCGCTCTACGTGCTCTACACATCCGGTTCCACCGGCAAGCCCAAGGGGATCTTCCACACGTTGGGCGGCAACATGATCTGGAGCTATTACACGACGCGCATGGTGTTCGACGTCCGCGACGAGGACATCTACTGGTGCACGGCGGATATCGGCTGGGTGACCGGTCACGCGTACGTGGTGTACGGGCCGCTGCTCAACGGCGCAACGACGTTGATGTACGAGGGGGCGCCGAACTGGCCGGAGCCGGATCGATTTTGGGATATCGTGGAGCGCCACGGCGTCACGATCTTCTACACTGCGCCGACGGCCATCCGCTCGTTCATGCGCTGGGGCGAGGGCTACCCGCGCCGCCACGATCTCTCATCGCTGCGTCTGCTGGGCACCGTCGGGGAGCCGATCAACCCGGAGGCATGGATGTGGTACCGCAGCGCCATCGGCGGCGACCGCTGCCCGATCGTCGACACGTGGTGGCAGACGGAGACCGGCGGCATCATGATCACGCCGCTCCCCGGCGCCACTCCGACGAAGCCCGGCTCGGCGACGCTCCCGCTCCCCGGCATCACCGCGGAGGTGGTCCGCAAGGACGGGACGACGTGCAAGCCGAACGAGGGGGGATATCTCGTGCTGAAGCACCCCTGGCCCTCGATGCTCCGCACGATCCACGGCGACGACGAGCGCTTCAAGGCGACGTACTGGAGCAACTACAAGGGATGGTATTTCACCGGCGACGGAGCGCGCCGCGACAAGGACGGCTACTTCTGGATCATGGGGCGCGTGGACGACGTGGTGAACGTTGCCGGGCATCGCCTCGGGACCGCCGAGATCGAGTCGTCGCTGGTGGCGCACAAGCTGGTGGCCGAGGCCGCCGTGGTTGCCCGCCCCGACGAGATCAAGGGGAACTCGCTGGTCGCGTTCGTGACGCTCGCCAACGGAGCGGACCCCGCCCCGACGCTCAAGGAGGAGCTGCGCGAGCATGTTGCCCGGGAGATCGGGCCGATCGCGAAACCGGACGAGATCCGCTTCGCCGATGCGCTGCCGAAGACGCGGTCCGGGAAGATCATGCGCCGTCTGCTGCGCGAGATCGCCTCCACCGGACAGGTGAGCGGCGACGTGACGACGCTGGAGGATTTCTCCTCGCTCGAGAAGCTCCGCGCCGGCGAGGAGGAGTGAGCGGGCCGACGCGAGACCCGCGCGACGATCATCGATGAACAGACGCCGAACGATACCGACGCTCATCGCGCTTGCGATCGCCCTGCTCGTGGGAAGCGCGGCGCGGCTGGCCTCTCAGCCGGCCTCCCCCCGACACTCGGTTGGGGGGGACACGGTGGCATCCCGCGCCCTGGGCGGGCGCACCTCGAGCGCGAGCGGCGCCGCGGACTCCGGCGGCGACACGATCACCGCAGGCGGCGCAACGAAGCCTGCGCGCCCCTGGTACGATACGCTGACGGTCACACGCCCGCGCTACGCCTACGCCTCCCCGAGCGAACGCCTGGCGCTGGCGGCCTTCACGGCGATCTCGATCCCGATCGGCCTCGGCGTCAGTGTGCTCACGCTGCTGCCGCCGAGCGTCAACGTGCTGACCGAGAACGGCGCAAGCCATACCGGCATCGCCTTCTCGGCCGGGGTCGGCATCGCCCGCGACACCACGCCGTTCATCTTCTTTCCGGAGTACAGGTTTCAGTTCGAGGGGGGCTACTATTTCCAGCGGGAGCGGCGCGCGATCGTGCGCGCGAGCATCAACGTCGACAAGCCGATCGCGCCGATCGATCGCCGGAAGTTCTTCTGGCTCGGCGCGGCTGCCGGCGCGGGCGTCTCCACGGACTTCCGCTCGACCGGCCCGTACGTCGAAGGCTGGCTGGGCCTGATCAACCCGATGGGCATCCGCTACCTCTCGCTCTTCCCGATGCACAACTACGGGCTGCGCGGGCGCGTCGGCTACGACCCGATCGCGCGCGCGGCATGGTACGAGTTCGGCATCACCGCCACCTCCACCTTCTGGTTCTGACCGACGCGCGTCCGGAAAATGGAACGAGCCGGCGATGCGTCATCGTCGGCTCGTTACACCAAGTGCCACGGACACGTACTTACTTCTTTCCCTTCTTCGCAGCGGCCTTGGCAGGAGCCTTGGCCGGTGCCTTCGCGGCCTTCTTCGCGCCGTTGACCAGATCCTTCAGGCCCTTGCCCGGGGTGAACTTCGGCACCTTACGCGCCGCAACTTTCACAGGGGCACCGGTCTGCGGGTTCTTGGCGGTACGAGCAGCACGGGCTGCGACC
>CAZJYH010000054.1:7616-14204 GCA_964549365.1 uncultured Alphaproteobacteria bacterium | reverse complement strand
GATCGCACCACCTCGGAACTTCCCGAATCGCCGCGCATCGGCCTTGAGTATGGGACGACGTATGCTCTGCCGAAGGACCCCTGGACATCGAGGGATGGTTCCGGTGTTGGTTATGCTCTTGCGCTGGCATATGATGCTCGCCCGCCCTGGTTGGAGAGTGGATCGGGGTTCAGAATGGAGGGGACCGTCGCCGTTCGCACCACGGTGGTGGAGAGTCGCCATCGTGCAATTGAGATGCTTTCCATACCGGTTGCGGATCCGGGGAGGCCTGACGTGCGGGACACTGCCAGGGTCAACGTGGAGTTTGAAAATGTCCGGAACGGCGTGTTCACATATGCGAGCATCGCGCAGGCGTTGAAATATTATCCGGTCCGTGCGCTGTATGTGGGTGCCGGTCTGGACCTGAATATACTTTTGAGCGGATGGACCCGGTTCACGAAGATCATCATCGATAGGGTCGTGAATGTCGAGAATATGGGGATCACCGAGGTTTCGTTCGGCGATACCCCTGATCCATACGTGAAGGAGTTCCCGAAGAGGGACCGCGACGACGCCGCTCGGATCGGGATCGGCGCATCGCTCTTTGCGGGCGGCGAGATCCCGCTCGGCGAGTCACTGGCGATCGGACCTCGCATCCGCTGGACCTTCCCCTTCAACGCCATTCTTCCCGATCCCCGACTGATCCCCGTGGTCTTCGACGCAACGATCGGTCTGCGCGTGGCCTTCTGACGCCGCCGCCGGTTGTATCCTGATGATCTCCGTGCTAGGTTCGCGGCTGCCGTGAACGCCGGGAACGGCGGCGGTGCAGTGCACGGAAGGTCAGGAAAGCGACGGGATCACGATGGCGAAACCGACGAAACCCAGAACGCCGAAATTGAGCGGCACCGATGCGGTGAACGAGTACATGCGCGCTCTCGATCATCCGTTGAAGGCGGAGATCGAGGCCGTGCGCGCGATCATCATGGGCGCCAATCCCAAGGTGGCCGAGCGCGTGAAGTGGAACGCGCCGAGCTTCTACTACCGCGACGATATCGCCGCCTTTCACGTCCGACCCACCGATTACGTGCACGTCGTCTTCGTGTTCCATCGTGGAAAGATGATCGACGATGGGCTCGGCGTGCTCGAAGGGGACTACAAGGATCGGCGCATGGCGAAGTTTCGAGACATGCGCGAGATCGAGGCCAAACGTGATGCGCTCGTGCGAATCATCAACACCTGGGTGGAGATGACCGACGAGGAGCTCGGGAGTGATGCATGAGACATCGAGCCGCATCACGGACACCGATCGGCCGGGGACCGTACCGACCGCGATCACTCTCAACGGGAGCCGGATGAACATCGCGGGACGATATCGCGGACCGTCCGTCCGCATCATGCCGTTGATCCTTGCGGTCTGCCTGACGGCCGGCTCCGCGGCGGCACAGCGGCGGCTCCCGACGTCGGAGAGCGTGTTCCTCGAGAGCAAGCCGGGGCGGCTGGCCGGAACGCTGCTGGTGCCGGTCGGTGCGGGGCGCGTGCCGCTGGCGATCATCATCGCGGGCTCCGGCCCCACCGATCGCGACGGCAACACCGCCGGCGAGCCTTCGGGGCCGAACTGCCTGCGACAGCTTGCCGACGGGTTGGCCGCGAAGGGGATCGCCGTGCTCCGCTACGACAAGCGGGGCATCGCCGGGAGCGGGAGCGCCGGTGTGCCCGAGCAGAACCTTCGATTCGACATGCTCGCCGACGACGCCGTGGCCTGGGCGCGGAAGTACGAGAAGGACCCGCGATTCTCCCGCATCATCGTGATCGGCCACAGCGAGGGCTCGCTCCTCGGCATGCTGGCCTCGCAGCGGTTCCCCGTTGCGGGGTTCGTCTCCATCGCCGGCACCGGACGCCGCGCCGACAAGGTGCTGCACGATCAGCTTGCCGCGCAGCTTACGCCCGCGATGCTGAAGACGGCCGACAACCTGATGGCCGCACTGGTTGCGGGGAAGACTGCCGCGAACGCACCGCCGGAGCTGTTCACGTTGTTCCGCCCGAGCGTCCAGCCCTATCTGATCTCCTGGTTCAAACACACCGGGACGGTCGAGATAGCCCGGCTCCGCGTGCCGGTGCTCATCGCGCAGGGAACGCATGACATCCAGGTGGCCCCCGCGGAGGCCGACGCGCTGCAGCGCGCGCTCCCGGCGGCACGGATGCTGAAGATCGCCGGCATGAACCACGTGCTGAAGCGCACCGCCGCCGGACGCGCGGAGCAGACGGCAGCGTACTCGGACCCGACGCTGCCGATCGTTCCCGAACTGGTGAACGGGATCGCGGCGTTCATCAACGGACTGAAGTAGGGAAGGGGGGAGGAGAAAAATGCATGCGATCTCCGGGGCATCCGCGTTGCCGGAGTGGTTTCGACGCGCGGTGATTACTCCGATCGACATGGATACTATCGTCGTGAAACTGCTCGGGCCCGCCGACGGCTCGTTGTTCGAGAACGTTGCCCCCGACACATTCGACAACCCGGTGGCCCCGCGTCTCGTGCGCGAATTTCTGGACGACCCGCGCCACCATATCGTCGCGGCGCTCGACGGCGACCGCATCGTCGGGATGGCGACGGCCGTGCATTACGTGCATCCGGACAAGGCCGCGCAGTTGTTCATCAACGAAGTCGGCGTGGCCGAGTCGTACCATCGCATGGGGATCGGCGGGCGATTGATGGATGCGCTGCTCAGGCATGGCCGTGCGCTCGGATGCACGGAGGCCTGGGTTGCGACGGAGCCCGACAACACGGCCGCCCGGGCTCTGTATGCGCGAGCAGGCGGCGTGGAGGATTCCACGCCGTTCGTCATGTACAACTTCCGCCTCGACACGCCGCCGTGAGCGCCGCGCGAACCGGGCCGGTACGTACGCCGCATCTTGCCGCGGCGCCATGCATGAAATACTGCGGAGACAGGATTCCCAATGATCAAGACGCAAAGAACATCCATCCTTCTGGTTCTGTGCGTCGCGTTTGCGTGGCTGCACGGCGCGACCGCGGAGGTCGCGGTAAAAAGGCTCTCCGAGGCGGAAGCGCGAAGGCTGCTCCTCCGGACGATCGAGCACGACGCAGTGTACACGTCCTGGACTCGCATCGAGTGCCTGTCGTTTTTCACCGAGGCCCGGCGCGCGGCATGGTTCGACTTCGCCGTGCGCGAGAAGCACGGAGGAGGCTGCGCCGGCGACCCCGAAACCGCGCCGATCGTGGACCGGTTCCGCGTGATGCGAAACACCGGCAAGCTGCTCTGGTACGACGTGGCAGAGGATGCCTACGTTCCCTATGCCCGCGAAAAGGTGGCGCGGACGAAGTAACCTACAGACCGGACCCGGACCATGCCTTTCACCATACGCCCCGCCGTCCCCGCCGATGCCGCCGCGTTCCTGGAACTGAGGAACGCGCTGCACGCCGAGACCACATTCATGCTCTACGAACCCGACGAATTCAAAAGCACCGTCGAGGATGAGGCGGCCCTCATCGAGCGATTCAACAGCCACGGCCGCTCGCTGATTCTCGTGGCCGTCGCCGACGGTGCCGAAGGCGACGCGTTGGCGGGGATGCTCATCGCCCGCGGCGGTGGGGTGATCCGCCGGCATCATTGCGCACATCTCGCGCTCGGCGTTCGCCGGGAACATTGGTCGCGTGGAATCGCCACGGCCATGATGAACGAGTGCGTTGCATGGTCGGAGCGCATCGGCCTGAAGCTTCTGGAGCTGACCGTGCACGCTACAAACTACCGGGCGTTGCCGATCTACCTGCGGTGCGGTTTCGTGGTCGACGGGCTGCGCCGTGCGTCGTTCCTGATCGACGGGGAATTCGTGGACGAGTACATGATGTCGCGGATCAGCCGAGGCTGAATTCAGAATGGGAAATGCGGTATAAAGACTGCTGGCTGAGAAAGTCTGAATGAGACATTCTGAATGTGCAACCGAGACGGCACCGAGGCGCGTTCAAGGCGATCGTGTTTCCACGTGAACCTCGATCGAGCGATCGTCCGCTGTCGACCGACCACCGTCCACCGCCGACCGACCACCGCCGATCGTCCACCGCCGACCGTCCACCGCCGATCGTCCACCGCCTACCGTCCGGAATACACCAACAGGGGAACGCAATACACCTCCCGTGACTCACTTCTCACCGCCTGCGCCTCCGAGAACACAGGCGCCCACCCACGATTTTTCTCCGCACACAAACAACGCTTGACACGCGCTCCCCGACGGGTGTATATTGCCGCATGGTTATACAACCAAATGGTTATGGAAGCGCGGCGTCGAGCCGCCTCGATGCAACGTTCGCGGCGCTGGCCGATCCCACGCGGCGCGCGATCCTCGCACGGCTTGCCGCGGGCGAAGCCTCGGTGATGGAGCTGGCCGAGCCGTTCGCGATGAGCCAGCCCGCGATCTCGAAGCATATCAAGGTGCTGGAACGGGCGGGGCTGGTAACGCGCGGGCGCGATGCGCAACGGCGCCCGTGCCGCATCGACGCCACGGCGCTGGCGGAGGTGAACGGCTGGCTGGAGAATTATCGCCGTCTCTGGGAGGCGAACTTCCAGCGGCTGGACGCCGTGCTCGCCGAAATGCAGGCATCCCCGAAGAAATCCCACCGAACAAAGAAATAGGGAGCTACTCCGATGGCGAACACGATGACGATCACACTGCCGAGCGACCGCGAGATCACGTTGACGCGCGCCTTCGATGCGCCGCGTCCGCTGGTATTCGACTGCTGGACGAAGCCCGAACTGCTCAAACGCTGGCTGCTGGGGCCGGCGGGTTGGGAGTTTGCCGTCTGCGACGTGGATCTCCGCGTCGGCGGCGCCTACCGCTACGTCTGGCGCAAGGAGAACGGCACGGAGATCGGGATGGGGGGCGTCCACCTCGAAGTGGTGGTACCCGAGCGGATCGTCAACACGCAGCTGTTCGATCAGGACTGGACCGGCGGAGAGGCGATCGGCACGCTCGTGCTGACCGAGGAGAACGGCCGCACGATGACCACGAACACGATCCTGTACGCCTCGAAGGAGGCCCGCGACATCGCGCTCGAGACGGGCGTCAAGGGGATGGAGGTTGGGTACGACAGGCTGGACGACGAGCTGGCCTCGATTCCGGTCGTCTGAACGTCCGGAGCGTGAGGCCTGCGCGCAGAGAAATTCGCGTAAAAGAATTACCGTCGCTCGTGGGAGGATAATTCCCGGCGACGCGATGCCGTGCGGCGAAACCGCCCGCGGCTCGAAAAAAAATCATCGAAAAGAATAGAGGGAGACACGAGATGGCGAACACGTTGACGGTGACGCTGCCGAGCGACTGTGAGATCATGATGACGCGCGTCTTCGACGCGCCGCGCCCGCTGGTATTCGATTGCTGGACGAAGCCCGAACTGCTCCGGCGCTGGCTGACCGGGCCTCCGGGCTGGGAGTTCGCGGTCTGTGACGTGGATCTCCGCGTCGGGGGCGCCTACCGCTATGTGTGGCGCGGTCCGGACGGGATGGAGATGGGGATGGGGGGCGTGTTCCTGGAGATCGTGCCGCCGGAGCGCATCGCGAACACGCAGCTGTTCGATCAGGACTGGACCGGCGGCGAGGCGCGCGGCACGTTGATCCTCACCGAGGACGGCCCCCGCACCATCACCACGAACTCCGTGCTCTATTCCTCGAAGGAGGCCCGCGATGGAGCGCTTGCCTCGGGCATGGCCGAGGGCGTCGCGGCCGGCTGCGACCGATTGGAAGAATTGCTTGCGTCGATGGCGGCGGCGGGGGAGTCGGAAGCATGAAGCCGCGCACCGCTCACACCGGAACCGCGATGAGGAGCACCGGCGCCGTGCTTGCGGGCTTCATCGTGATCGTCGCGCTCTCCACCGGAGCCGACGCGCTTCTGCACGCACTCAACGTCTTCCCGCCGTGGGACGTGCCGATGACAGGGACGGGGTTGTTTCTCCTCGCGTTCGCCTACCGGTTCGTCTTCTCGATTGCCGGGTGTTATCTGGCCGCGCGGCTCGCGCCACGCAATCCGATGCGTCATGCGCTGGCGCTTGGGGTACTCGGCCTGGTGGTGAGCACCGCCGGTGTGATCGCGACGATCGTGACGCCGAGCCTCGGCCCGCTCTGGTATCCGATCGCGCTGGTGCTCATCTGCATCCCGTGCGCACTGCTCGGCGGCGGGCTGTACCGGAGGCGCGAGCGGGGCGTCGGGGAATACGCCTGAAGGGCCGGCGGCGCGCGTCTGAAACTCGCCGCAACGATGCCGGCGTTCGCTTATCGAAATAATGTCTCGCAACTATTATCCGAGGAACGCCAACGATGAACGCAGCTGCTGCAACGTGTGATCTCGTTATCACGCGCACGTTCAACGCGTCCGTGGAGCAGGTCTGGAGCGCGTGGACAGATCCCGAACACATCATGCGCTGGTGGGGCCCGATCGGCTTCACCTGTCCGACGGCGAGGGTGGATTTTCGTGAGGGGGGCACATCGCTCGTCTGTATGAGCTCGCCGCGGTTCGGCGACATGTACAGCACGTGGCGCTATGTGAAGATCGAGCCGACGGCGCGCATGGAATTCATCCACAATCTCGCCGACAGCGAGGGGAACA
>CAZJYH010000054.1:6562-7606 GCA_964549365.1 uncultured Alphaproteobacteria bacterium | reverse complement strand
AGAACTCGCTGTCGGGCGACACGACCATCACGTCGCCGGATTTCCCGAGGGATCAGCGGCAGACGGTGGCCTTCACTCCGCTCGCCGACGGGAGGACGGAGATGACGGTGACGGAGCACGATTGGACGGAGGGACGGATGATGGAGATGGCGCGGCAGGGGCTGGGGGAATGTCTCGATAAAATGGCCGCGATCTTCACCGAGGCGTAACCTGCCGGAAGCATGAACATGACTTCGACGACGACGGCGGCGAAATTCATGGAGCGCTTGAACGCGCTGCGCTCGCCGGAGGAGCTGCGGAAATATCATCGGTATTTCACCTTCGACGAGAACGAGCAGGGGGCGGGGGATCGATTCATCGGCGCGCGGATGGGGCAGGTGTTCGGGCTGGCGAAGGAGTTCATCGCGATGGTGCCGGAGGAGATCGAGCGGCTGCTCGAAAGTCCGATCCACGAGGCCCGCGCCGGTGGGTGCAGCATCATGGACAAGCAGGCGCGGAGCCGCAGGACGACGCAGGAGCGGCGGAAGGAGCTGTACGATCTGTATATCCGGCGCCACGATCGCATCGACAACTGGGATCTCGTCGATCTCTGCTGCGTGTACGTCGTCGGCGGGTATCTGTTCGACAAGCCGCGCCGTGTGCTCTACAGGCTGGCTCGCTCGAAAAATACCTGGGAGCGCCGCACGGCGATCGTCAGCACGGCGTATTTCATGCGGCAGGGGGATCTCGACGACGCGTTCGCGATCGCGGAGATGCTGCTGAAGGATCGGGAGGATCTGATCCACAAGGCGACGGGGTGGATGCTCCGCATGGCCGGCGGGAAGGACCGCGCGCGGCTGGAGCGCTTCCTGGATCAACATGCGGCCGCCATGCCGCGCGCCGCGCTGCGCAACGCGATCGAGCACTTCGATCCGGACGATCGGAAGCACTATCTCGGGATGAAGAAGGCGGGGTAGCAGGCCGGCCCGGCGCCCTGTGCCCCATTCGCGGAAAGACGTATGTTTGTACTTCCCCTCGCATCATAACTCTCGGGAACGTCACGCA
>CAZJYH010000054.1:0-6552 GCA_964549365.1 uncultured Alphaproteobacteria bacterium | reverse complement strand
TCTGCATCTGTCTCGCCCTCGTCGCTGCTCTCCACACTCCGGCCGCCGGTCCGCGCGAGGACGCCAAGGCCATGCAGGGGGAGTGGAAGCCCGTCAAGGCCGTGTTGGCCGGGCGTCCGCTGAGCGACAGTCTCCTGAACGTCATCACCCTCAAGTTGAATAACGGGACCTATCAAGTCCTCGTCGGGAATCAACCCGACAAGGGAACGTACACGCTCGACTCCGTCGGCATGCCGCGGGGCATGACCATCACCGGAACGGAGGGGCCGAACAGGGGGAGGACGTTCCCCGCGATCTACGATATCCGGAAGGATACGCTCCGCATCTGCTATGATCTCACCGGAGCCAAGCGCCCGGCGGAGTTCAAGAGCGAGCCGGGGACGATGCTCTATCTGGTGACGTATAATCGTGTGAGGAAGTAGGGGGATTCAATACATCCGCACATCGCCATGGCGTGAGTCGGTGGCGAGCCTGCCGCTGCGAAGCGAGCGTCTGTTGCCGGACGGAGTGCGTACCATCATCATCAGGAAAACACCATGCAACTCGGCACATTTTCGATCAGCCTGACCGTGAAGGACATCGAGGCGTCGCGCGCCTTTTATGAGAAGCTCGGGTTCGCGGCCTTCGCGGGGAACGCCGCGCAGAACTGGTTGATCATGAAGAACGGCGATTGCGTGATCGGGCTGTTCCAGGGAATGTTCGAGAAGAACATCCTGACGTTCAACCCCGGTTGGGACGGCAACGCGCAGCCGCTTGCGGAGTTCACCGACGTGCGCGAGCTGCAGCGCCGGCTGAAGGAGCAGGGGGTGGCGTTGGTGAACGAGGCGGACGAGAGCACCACCGGTCCCGCGAGCTTCGTGGTGGTGGACCCGGACGGCAACCCGATCCTGTTCGATCAGCACCGGTGAGTCCGGCAATTCTCGTGATGCTCGCGACCGGGCGGCATGCCGGTGGAAAGAAGTGTATTCGTACTGTTGCAGGATGGTAGATATTTTCAAGGGCCTGACATCGCCATGTTGCCGGTTGCTCGCGGCCAAACATTTAATGAATTGAAAGACGGGCGATCCATGCAGCCTCACACGCGTCTCAAATTGGTCGTGACCCTTGCGGCACTCGCTATTGCCGTGGTGCATATATGGGTTCCGTCCATCACCGTGGATGCAATCACCCTGGCGTTGTTTGTTGTTGCGGTACTGCCGTGGCTGCAGCCGATCTTCAAGACTATCAAGCTGCCTGGTGGTTTTGAGTTGACTCTCCAGGAATTGAAGGAAGAGGTGAAGGATGCCGCCGGGGCTGCGCAAAGTGCAGAGCGGAAGGCTGAGTTGGCGGTTGCGGGGTTGACGTCGGCAACCAAGGGTCGGAGGCACAACCACCTGGTGGAACAGCCGCGCGAAAATCTGGTCGAGCTGTCGCATTTGTATGAGGCCATTCGCGAAGAACAGGATTCCGGGCCGAAGCGCACGCAGGCCATGGCGGAAGTCGTGCGCGAGATGATCGAATTTGCCGACGTGCTTCCGGATATGGATGTACTGCCGATGCTGCGCTCCGACTCGGCGGGCCAACGACTCGCGGCGTATGCCTATCTGTACGCTCGGCCCGATCCGGCGCTTTTGAACGAACTTGTTTTGAGCGTGACGACGCGCGAGGACACACCGTTCGGACAGTATTGGGGACTTCAAGCCATCGGCCTCAACATCGGCAACCTGGAAACGAGCACCCAGCGCGATGCGGTCATGCGCGATCTCGTCGCATACTCAGCCCGTGTGCCGAGTGGATCGGATCGCGGTTACGAGGTTCGCAGGATCCTGGAGCAGATCAGGAGAATGGCTTGAGTTGTTGGTAATACGAGGCCCGTATCCCCCCACGGACAACTCCGACTCCGACATGGCCATAACTCCGCGCGGCACCGACATGTTCGATTCGACTCTAGGCCATCGGCTTCGAATCCCGCAGGGATTGGTCTCCATCATTCGCCCACATTCTTTGTTGCGTGGCGTGTGCGGTGGTGGGTGAAAGCGCGGGCTGAAGCGTAGAGGTGCAGGCTGGAGCTTTCAGTGCGCGGCACACTACAATGCGCAGGCTGAAGACCTGCGCCTACATGGCCGATCGACCCCACCGCCGTTCTCTCGCTTCGTTCCTCGATCTTCATTCCCTCCTCCTCGTTGCGTCCCTCCGGGGCATTCGCTATGTTCGCCGGGTCAGGTCTCCCACAATAACATCCCATGTTCTCAACGTTCCCAGGCTTGCGCGCTCGGGCTCGAGGCAGGCACGCTTCGTTCGCGCGCGCGCACCGACTCATCAACAGGAGAGATGTATGATCAGGATGTCACCCGTTTCTCTGCGGCGCCTCGTGCGCATCGCCGCGCCGGCCCTTGCGGTGCTCCTGTCCCTGACGGGGACGGCGCGAGCGCAGGGCGATACAAGCGGGCAAACGCGGCCGCCGCGTGATACCATGCAACCGGCGGGCACCGCACCGTCCGGAGGTCCGGCGCCGAGCATCGCACCGCCCGGGGGCGCCGCCCCGTCCGGCGGCACCGTTGCCGGCGGTGCGCCCACGACCACTACAACGGCGCCCATTGCCACGACACCGGATACGCTTCGTCTGAACGTCGCACGGCCCGCGCGGGGTCCGGTGCGCGGCGCGTTCAAGGGGCACACGATCGCGTTGGACTTGAGCCATCCGTTGCGCGGCGACACGCCGATCGTGGTGTTGACGTACACGGATTCGACGGGGCGGAGCCTGGATGCCGGGCTGCAGCTTCCGGTCTACGCGATCAAGGACAGCACGATCTTCGTCCGCGTCCCCGATACGATTGCGAGCGGTCGGTATCAGGTGATCGCCTATGCCGGAGGGAAGGGTGGGCGCCGGATGCTGGAGTATCCGCAGCCGCTTGTGGTGCAGAGCATCTGGTATGCCGTCGGGATGGCATGCCTTCCGGTGGGGCTGCTGGTGCTCTTCGTGATCCTGGTAGGCTCGCAGACGCGCACGGCGCTCGGCGCCGAACGGAGCGGTGGGCAGAAGCGCGTCTCGATTCTACGCCTGTTCCTCGTCGATCCGCGCAACGAGACGGTGAGCCTCTCGCGGCTGCAGTTCCTGTTCTGGACATTCATCCTCGCATTCTCCTACTGCTTCCTCTTCGTGGCGCGGGTGGTCGCCGAGAACGTGTGGGCGTATCCCTCGCTCGACGGGTTCGCGACGACGTTCTTCATCAGCCTCGGCACGCTGCTCGGCTCGGAGGCGACCACGCAGGTGAAGGGGCCCAGCGGCGCCGGTTCGGTGGTGCCGCGTGTCTCGGATCTGTTCATGCACGGTGGCGTGGTGGCGCCCGAGCGGGTGCAGCAGATCCTCTGGACGCTGGTGACGGCGGTGATGTTCCTGCTGATCGTGATCAACAACTACGCGATCTCGGCGGCAATCCCGGAGATCCCGGACGAGCTGCTGGTGTTGATGGGGATCAGCTCCGCCGGATATCTCACCGGAAAGATGATCCGCAAGAGCGGGCCGGTGCTCTCCGGCGTGGCGCCGGACCTCACCAACGGGACACTGACGTTGGAGGGGGACAACATCTCGGCCGACGCGAAGGTGTACGTCGACGGCAAGCTGCTCGGCGAGCCGATGTCGACGGAGCCGGATCCGACGAAGCCCGGCGCGATGATGAAGTCGATGACGTTCAACCTGAGCAACGACATGCCGATGCTCGCGAAGCTTCAGAGCGGCCGGACGAGCGTCTGGGTGGTGAATGCGGACGGGCAGCGGGCGCAGGGGAAGCTGGGAGTGACCGGTGGGCCGGTCGTGCCTCCGGCAAATGCCGGCGGGGGAGCGGGCGGTGGTGGAGGTGCACAGGGCGGTGGTGGCGCGGCTCAGGGTGGCGCGGCTCAGGGTGGTGGGATACAGGGGGGCGGCGCGCCTCCTCCTCCCGCGACCGATCCCGCGGCTCAGGGCGGTGCGCCGGGTTCCGATACCGAACCGCCGCCGAGCGGACAGTAGAATCGCGACCGGAATCTACGGTATGGGCGCAGGCTCGTCTCGATACATCGAGGCGGGCCTGTGTCGTTGATGGGATCGCGATCAGGCCATTGTGCCGGCGTCCGCGTCCTCCTCGCGGGCGGGGGCGCTCTGAACCCGGAACTGGCTCAGGCCCGGGTGGTCGAGCGGGTGACAGTGGAGCGTACGACCGGAGTAGACGAGATCGAACAGGTCGTCGCGGTTGTTCGCGTCCTGCTGCTCGCTGACGTAGATGAACTGCTCCTCATGTTTGTGCAGCGCGCACGGCCGCAGGATGATGAACGGCGGAAGCTGGTCGGCGGGGCCGGGGAAGTGCGCATCGGGCGTCGCGGCGAGGACGGCGGCGGCGGCCCGGGCGTATCGTTCCACCGCGCGGTAGAGCGCATCGAACTGTTCCTCGTCGTCGCCGGAGGTGCGGTCCGTCAGCGTCTTCAAGGCCAGATCCGCGTAGCCGCCGACGTCCGCGTCGAGCGCACCGACATGGACGTCGGCGTCCTGTGTGTGATCGTCGGCGGTCTCGTGGCTCTGCCGTCGGATCTCGTTGGCGGCGATGTGCAGCGATCGGGCCAGGCGCAGGGCCTGTTCGATTTCCGGGGACCGGCTCAGCAGTTCGAGCAGCTCGCACATGGCTCGCGCGCGCGGCGAGAGATCGCCCGTTCGCGCGCGCGTTGCGGCAAGCATGCGCGACAGCGTCGGCGAGGCGAGCGTTGCGGCCGGGTAACGCAGGCCCCGTCCCGCCTCGGCCGCCTCGGCTTCCGCGAAGAGCACGGCGCAGATGGTCGTGAACTGGGTCTGCACGAAGTGGATGGCGCGGGCCAGGCGTTCCTGCGGGCTCCACGCCTTCAGGATGAGAAGCATTCCGGAGCGGATCACGTCCGGCACCCCGGCGCGCAGCCGCGCGCGTCGGCGGAGGTCGAGCGCCAGATCGATCGCCTTCTGCAGCCCCTCCAGGGTCGGCACGGCCACAAGCAGCGCGCCGATCGGCATGAAGATGGAGAACTTGTAGGGGGTGTAACGGAAAGCGAGCACGGGGAGGAGCGCGGCCAGCAGGAACAGCGCGGCGAAGCCGGAATACGCGGCGGCGGTTCGGAGCGTGGGCCGGGCGATCCGCTCCATGCGCTCGCGCCCCGCCAGCAGCGCGGCGGCAAGCAGCGCGCTCCAGAGCACGTTAAGCCACGTCGGCATCGGTTCGAGCACGCGGCGCTTCAGGATCGTGTTGACGATGTTCGCGTGGATCGCCACGCCGTGCATGTCCGGCAGCGTGTTCTTCTCCGGCTTGAAGGGCGTGTAGAATCGGTCGACCACGCTCGTCACCTGCGAGTTGCGGATGTCGCCGTAGCCCACCAGCACGGCCTTGTCCGCCAGGAGCGCTCGCATCGCCGCGACGCGGTTCGTGTCGCCGGAGGTCATCGCGTCGAACACCGCGCGGAGCGGCATCACGGGGAAGATCTGGTCGCCCGCCGCCCCCTGCCGCTGCACCTCGCCGATGCCCGCGGCATAGTCGATGATGAACGTCTCGGATCCGAAGGAACGGAGATACGCCACGGCCGAGGAGTCGACCCAGCGCGCGACCTTCACGTCGAAGGATTCGATCTGCTTCTTCCCGTCATCCCCCCACAGAGGGCGGAAGTCGCGGATCGTGTTGTCGTCGTCCGGGAGCAGGTTGATGCAGCCGAGTTGCCGTTCGGGGATGTTGAAGCGCGGCGGTGGGAGTCGGAAGCGGTGGAGCGAGTCCTCGTGAAAGACGCCGAAGAGGAGGTTGGGGTGATCGGCGGCGAGCGCGGCGATCATCGCGTCGCCGTCTGCCGCTTCCGGACGTTCGGTCTCGATCAGGAAATCGACGCCGACGACGCGCGGCTTCAGCTCGAAGAGCGCGGCGAGCTGCATGGCGAGCGTCGAACGGTCCACCATGTCGAACGTGTCGAGGATGGAGGCGTCGTAGGTCAACACGCGGATGTTGCTGTCGATCGGCAGCTCACCGCGCGTGTTCAGCACCATGTCGGTGAAGTTGTCGTCGTTGATCGCCGATTGCAGCAGGTCGATCTTCGGAAGGCCGGCGGCAGCTATCGCGAGCAACGAGGCGAGCACGCCGGCCGCGTAGATCTCCACGGCCGTGCGCGAGCGCAATTTCCTGAGCAGCGTGCGAAGTCCGGTCGGCATCATGCGGCGTCAGCGAGTCGGTTGGGAACGGAGGATTCTCGTCGATGAACCGGTTCGGCCACCACGTCGGCGGCCGCTGCGGCGTTGGTACCAACACGTGGGGCTACTCCGGCGGGTTCCAGTATGCGACGATCATCACGTCGTCGGCCACGCGTTGCACATCGTGGATGCGAAGCGTGTGCGCGTCGGCGAGCGTCGCGATCTCGAGCCCCGCGAACGCCGGGCGTCCGTGCCCCAGCAGCTTCGGCGCGACGAACAGAATCAGCTTGTGCGCCAGCCCCTCCTTGATGAACGCGCCCGCGAGTTCCGGTCCCCCCTCCAGCAGCAGCGATGCCACGCCATGTTCGCCGAGCACGCGCAGCATCTCGTTGAGCTGCAGGCCCTTC
>CAZJYH010000053.1:13663-14639 GCA_964549365.1 uncultured Alphaproteobacteria bacterium | reverse complement strand
ATCGACCGGCGAGCGGAAGGTGATCGACGCGATCGACTTCTCGCGTTCGAACGTGATCGCGTTCAAGCGCGCGAAGCTTGCCGGCACCGGCGAGAGCGTCACCATCGGGGCGGACGGCATGCCGCGCCTGCGCGGCGTGGCGGGGCTGAACCCACCCCCGGCCGATCGTGATGAGATCTACCTCGGCGTGATGGACGAGGCGAACTACCGCAACAGCTCGGTGCGCGATTTCGACGGCGACGGGGACGCGACCACGAAGTTCGGCGTGGTGTTGTATCGTGCCGCCGACGGCTGGCGCGTGGCGATCGACACCGATCACGACTCCAGCCTGAACGGCGAGAAGGGGATCGGCAACTACCGCGACGGATACGAGACGCTGATGCTGAAGCAGACGGGGGGCGGCAAGGCCCCGCTGACGTTCGCGGCCACGATCGACCCGGCGGCCAAGGAGGTGAGCTTCCACTACGACATGGGAGGCCACGGCACGCACGTGGCGGGGATCGCCTCGGGCTTCGGCGTCAACCGCGAGCCGGGCTTCAACGGCGTGGCGCCGGGGGCGCAGGTGATCAGCGGCAAGTTCTCCGGCGACACCGCCAAGGACAACACCGTCACCGGCAGCATGCGGCGCGCCTACGAGTTCGCCGGGCGCCTCGCCGACTCGCTCGAGCGCGTGCACAGGCCCGTGGTGGTGAACATGAGCTTCGGCATCGGCTCGGCGCAGGAGGGGCGCTCCGACATGGAACGCTTCCTCGACTCGCTGCTGCCGAACCATCCGAACCTGTACGTGGTCACCTCGGCCGGCAACGAAGGCCCCGGGCTTTCGACGGTGGGTCTGCCGGCCGCGGCCTCTCGCGTGATCACCGTGGGGGCCGCGCTTCCGCGCGGCATCGGCCGCGACGGCTACACGGCGGCACTGAGCCACGACATCATCTGGGACTTCTCATCGCGCGGCGGCGAGGTGGACAAGCCGGACATC
>CAZJYH010000053.1:0-13653 GCA_964549365.1 uncultured Alphaproteobacteria bacterium | reverse complement strand
GGACATCGTGGCGCCCGGGACGGCGGTCAGCACGATCCCACGCTACGCGTTCCAGTCGCGCGAGAGCGGCACGTCGATGGCGAGCCCGTACACGGCGGGGGTGGTGGCGCTGTTGCTGAGCGCGCTGCGGCAGGAGGACAGCACCTGGGTGCCGACGCAGGAGCTGATGCGCCGAGCGCTGCGGTACTCGGCGGCGCCGCTGGCCGGATACCATGAGATCGAACAGGGGGGCGGGATGCTGAACGTGGCGCGCGCCTACGAACTGTTGCGTTCCTACAAGCGGAGCGGCTTCGCGCGGGACCTGGAGCTGTACACGATCTCCACCTTCTCCCCGAACTACACCGAGGGGCGCGGCAGCACCGCCTTCTGGCGCAGCGCCTACGTGCCGGAGCAGGACTGGCGCCAGGCGTTCACGATCGCGCGCTACGTGCCGCGCATCCGCAAGAACGCGGAGACCGACTTCTTCCGCGCCTACACGCTGGAGGCGACGGCCCCGTGGCTGAAGCCGGTGCAGAGCACCGTGTACATCCGCAATCGCGAGCCGGCCACGGTGGACGTGTTGTACGATCGTGAGAAGATGCGCGAACCCGGTCTCTATACCGCCCGGATCATCGCGCGCCGCGCCGACGGACGTGCAGCCACCCCTGACGCGGAGCGGGAGTTCGAGCTGCGCAACACCGTGATCGTGCCGTACACGTTCTCCCCCGAACACGACTTCACGGTCACGACCCCGACGGCGAAGCTGGAGGCCGGGATGTCGAACCGCTACTACTTCACGGCTCCGGCCGGAGCGGCGGCCGTGACGTTCACGCTGACGGTGCCGAAGGGGTCGCGCACGGCCGTCTCGGGGAAGATCGCGAACCAGCGCGGCATCACCGAGAACTACCTGCCGCATGTCAAGGGGACCGAGCGCACGGAGGGCTCGAACACGGTGACGGTGGACGCGATGGGAAAGGGCGTCGTGGAGGTGGTGGTGCAGGCCGACGCGTTCGACGGCGCGGGCGAGCCGGCCGAGTACACGCTGAGCGCAAAATGCCTGATGCTGGCGGTGACGCCGCAGGTGGAACGCATCGGCACGAGCACGCAATTGAACGTGGAGGCGATCAACACCGGCGTCGATCCGCTGCGTGGCGACTTCACCTACACGGTGAAGGGATACGGCCGCACGATCCGCGACACGATGCGGAGCGACTTCTACTCGATCCCGCTGGTGATGCGCAAGGACGACGGCGCGCTCTGGGTGCGGCCGACGTTCTCGGACGAGGACTACATGCGCGCCACCGACATCCTGCTCCAGATCGTCGACGCCGAGGGGAACGTGCAGGCCGAGCAGGCACTGAACACCCCGGGCGAATGGATCTTCCTGCCGAACTTCAACCGCGAGGCCGACAGCACGAAGCTCTGGCTGCGCATCACGTTCGGCACCACGAACTATGAGCGGTTCCTTCCGGTGCCCGTGACCGTTGTGGAGAATCACATGCGCCCGAGCGATCCGCGACCGCTGAGCGGCTACTCGGCGGGCGAGATCTACCCCTCGATCGAGCGGACGTTCTCGACGAAGATGAGCGGCCTCATCGACGCGCCGCGCGGCTACCACCAGATCGGCGAGATCGGCTTCAAGCCGCGCGGCTCGGAACAGTCCATCCCGTTCGAGTTCACGTTTCAGTAGGTGGTGGCGGGTGGCCTCTGCGTCCTTCGCGGTTTCATCAGGTTGGACGCTGGACAATGGACTCTCGACGCTCGTGGGATGGGGCGCGAGTAGCGAGCCGCGAGTCGCGCGGTGTGTGCCCCTTGCGTCCCTCTGCGTCCTCTGTGGTGAGAGCATCCTGGACGGTGGACACTGGACGATGGACGTTCGGGGGGCAAGTCGCGGGCAGCGAGTCGCGGGTCGCGGTGTGTGTGTCCCTTGCGTCCCTCTGCACCCTCTGCGGTGAAATCATTGACGTCGCTCGGCAGCGAGTCATGCTGCAGGAGTGTGCCCCGCAAACCGCAACGCTGCACCTGGCATGTGGAACGTTGAACCTGTCACTTTGAACTTTGAACTCTGAACTCTGAACTTTGCACTCTACGGACATGATCGAACGACCACAAACCGGCCCGCTTCCGGCGCTGATGGATGAGCTGGAGCGCGCGACGAACGAACTGATGGGGATCATCCGCGGCATCACCGACGAGGAGTTCGCGGCGGTCCGCGACTCGGAGACGCCGGACCCGGATTGCCGATCGATCCATACGGTCGTCCGGCACGTGGTGCTCTCGGGGCACGGTTACGCCGACTACTTCCGCGGCGCGTTCGGCACCGAGCCGAATCGCCCCGAGCTTCGACTCGATACCCGCGACGACTGCCTGCGCGGCATGGAGTCGATGCTCGGCTACATGGCCGCCACGCTCGAAGGGCACTGGGAGATGACGCCGGAGGAGGAGGCCGCGATCGTGATCAACACACGCTGGGGTCAGGTCTTCGACTTCGATCAACTCTTCGAACACGCGGTCGTGCACGTGCTCCGGCATCGCCGGCAGATCGAGCGGTTCCTGGCGGCGGGCGCGTAATAACACGTCGAGCAATAGCCCGCCAAGCGGTCGGCCCGTCGCATGACGGCGCGAGCGCACGCGAGCACAACAACGGAGGCACCATGTCGGTTCGAACGGCGAACGGCCCTGTGGCGGCATTGATGGACGAATTCGAGCGGGCGACGCGTGAACTGATCGGGCTGATCGGTCGCATCACCGACGACGACTTCGACGCCGTTCGCGACGAGGCAGCGGATGACCCGAACTGCCGATCGATCGCGACGGTGACGCGGCACGTCGTCGACGCGGGCTACGCGGAGGCGGACGAGTTCCGCTCGGCGTTCGGCGCCGAATCAGGGCGGCCGGCGATCGCTCCGATCTCCCGTGAGGAGTGTCTGCAGGCGCTTCGGAGGATGGTGGACTACATGGCCGCGACGCTCGAAGGGCATTGGGGAATGGCACCGGAGGAGAACGAAGCGTGCCTGATCACGACGCCGTGGGGAACGGTGTACACGTTCGAGCAGTTGTTCGAACACGCCATTGTTCACGTGCTCCGGCATCGAAGGCAGATCGAGCGATGGCTCGGCGCGGCACCTCGATGACGCGGACGCCTTGAAACGCCGGGCTCCCACGGCGTCCCGCTCCCCGAGGGAACGAAACGCCGCGACGGAAGCCACCATCACATCGGAGCCGATCACATCGGAAACGGCATCCAGTTCCTGTTGATCCAGTTGGGATAGCCCGGATCGATGCCGTCGTCCACGTTCGTGTACCGGACGTACTGCTTGTCGTGGAAGAGGTAGATCTTGTGCGTATCCCATCGCATCAACGCCGCATCGATTCGCGTGTTGAACGCGCTCGGCAACCCCTTCCAGTTCCCGGCGATCGGCTTCGGGTAGCCGGGGTCCACCGTCGTGTCGGTGAGCCGCACGTACTGGCTCCCCTTGAACATGTAGATCTTCCCGTTCGACTCCCGCAGCACGGCCGCGTCGATCCCCTGCTCGAAGCTCGCCGGCAGGCCGTGCCAGTTCCCGGCGATCGGCTTCGGATAACCTTCGTCCATCGTCGAGCCGGTCATCCGCACGTACTTGCTCCCCTTGAACAGATAGAGCTTGTTGTTGGAGTCACGGTAGAGCGCGGCGTCGATGTTGGAATGGAATTCGCTCGGCAGACCGTGCCAGTTCTCCGAGATCAGCTTCGGGTATCCATCGTCGATTCCCTTGCCGATATCCGAATATCGCACGTACCACGCGCCGCCGAACAGGTACGTGTTGTTGTTGTCCTTGCGCCACACCGCCGCATCGACCTTCGTGAGGAAGGCCGCCCAACCGAGGTGGATCGGTGTGTAGGAACACAACGTCGAGCTGTTCGATGACATCAGGCAGGGGACGCCGTCGCTCATCTTCGCATACTGGTTCCCATCGAACAGGTACATCGTCTTGCGCGTGCGGTGCGTGAACCCAGCGCCGATACCGTTCGTGAACGACGCGGGCAATCCCTTCCAGTTCCCGGCGATCGGCTTCGGGTAGCCGGCGTCCATCGTGGTGTCGGTGATGCGGACGTACTCGCTCCCCTTGAACATGTAGAGCTTGTCGTTGTTCTCGCGCCAGACCACGGCGTCGATGCCGCTCGTGAAGCTCGCCGGAAGGCCGTGCCAGTTCCCCGCGATCGGCTTCGGGTAGCCGGCGTCGACCGTCGTTCCGGTCAGCCGCACGTACTGGCTCCCCTTGAACATGTAGATCCTGTTGTTCGCCTTGCGCCACACCGCCGCGTCGATGCCGCCCTCGAAGCTCGCCGGAAGCCCGTGCCAGTTTCCCGCGATCGGCTTCGGGTAGCCGGCATCCATCGTGGTATCGGTGATGCGAACGAACTGGTTCCCCTTGAAGAAATACGCCTTCTGGTTATCCTCGCGCCACACCGTGGCGTCGATATCGCTCTGGAAACTCGCGGGAAGATTGTTCCAGGCCCCCGCGATTCCCTTCGGATATCCGTCGTCCATCGAAATCGCGGCCGCGCAGAGTTTACAGTTGCCGTTTTTATAGCGAAAGAAATGTCCCCAGATATCCGCGCAGTCGCATTTGCTCGACGCGTATTCGTCCGACGCTCCGAACGTATGCCCGGTCTCGTGTGCGATCACCCTGTCGAAATTCTCGGAGTCGCTCCAGGCCATCACGATCCTCGGCGTCCCGGCGTAGGCGAACCAGCCGACCGGATACTTGGTGACGAAGATGACGATGCCGGAGTCGGTGCCGAACTCCGCGCGAAGCCGGGCCACATAATCGTTGTATCCGGCCTCGCCGGACCCGACGCCGAGCGCTGCCTGCGCGGGATCGCGCCACAACGCCTCCGCCTCCTTCTTGTCGAGCCCGCCGACATATTTCGGATAATCCGCGTCGATCGGCTGCGTGATATCACTGAAACGGACATAATCGGTCAGCGTGCGGCGTGAATGCTTGGCGAAGAAATAGACCTTGTCGTTGCTTCCGCGCCAGAACGCGGACTGGATCCCCTCCTCCATGTGCTCCGGCAATCCCTTGAAATTCCCCTTGATCGGCTTCGGATAATCGGCATCCATCGTCGTTTCGGTGAGGCGCACATACTGATCGCCCTTGAACATGTAGATCTTGTTCGTGCCGTGATGCATGAACACCGCGTCGATCCCCTCCTCGAACGCGCCGGGGATCCCGTGCCAGTTCCCCGCGATCGGCTTCGGATAGCCCGCGTCCACTTCCGTCTCGGTGAGCCGCACGTACTGATCCCCCTTGAACATGTAGATCTTGTTGTTCGTCTTCCGCCAGAACGCCGCGTCGATGCCGTCGTTGAACTCGGCCGGTAGCCCCTTCCAGTTTCCGGCGATCGGCTTCGGATAGCCCGCGTCGGCCGTGGAGCCCGTCAATCGCACATAGTTCGGGCCGTTGAACATGTAGATCTTGCCGTTCGATTCGCGCCACAACACGGCGTCGACCGACTTCTGGTAGAACTCGCGCGGGAGCCCGGCCCACGGCGCGTTCGGCCACGGCGCCTTGTCGATGTTGACCGTCTCGAACTTGTAGACCCACGATGCATTCGCCTTCGATTCGAGCCCGGCAAGGAACGAGTGTCCGTCCTGTACCTCCGCGCCGATCTTCAGCCGTTCGGCGTTCGTCATCTGCAGATCTGCCGTCGGGCCCTGCACGAGCACGACGCCGACGGCGACCTCATTGATGAGTCGTTGATTGAGTGCCATGATATTCCTCGATATTTGGTGATGGTGGTGTTGTCACATTCCGTCGAAAATCACGCCCCAGTCCTCTCCAACGTCGGGGCGCTGCTCCTTGGCGCGTCGGTATGCCTCCGTACGGCGGAGACGATACGCGAGGAGGCCGATATCCTCGTCGCGCAATTGCGCCGGCGCTTCGGTGAGCGCGTCGACGCGTACGGCCTGCGTTGCACGCCGGGTGTCGCCCGGGAGATCCGGCACCGAATCCCCTTCCACCACCAGCGTGTCGCCGAAGCGGTGGAGAACCCGCACGCCGTTCAGGCGCAGCATTTCAACGACGGCCGTGGGCTCCCCGTTGACAACCTTTCGAAGGTGTTCCTTCATGATGTTCCTCTCTCTTGATCGTGATGAACGCATCTTCCCGGATCGATTGCTCGACCGCGAGGAATTGCTGTGAATAAATGTGTCTCTGGGGAAGAGGTGCCGTTTGTGCGTACGCACGCGGCCGATGCCCGTCCGCGCATACCGGCCGCACAACTCGCGCGGTTCACTGGTATGGGGAAGCGAGGCCGGGTGATCGGCTCAGCGCGAAACGTGCCTTCAATGTAGCGGGGAGCGACCACAGAAAGGGGTGGGGACGGCCAAAGGGGCGGATGGAGAGACGGCGGTTAAAAAAAGAGCGGCGGGAAGCGAGCGGCGAGGGCTGGACGCTGGTACCTGGACGTTGGTGGCGGGTCGCGGGTGGCGCATAGGGGGATTTGCACCGTTGCTTGAGCTCTCTTTTGGGGACGCTCGACGCCCCGACTGCGTCGGGATCTTCTACGGGTGGCCTCTGCGTACCTCCGCGTCCTCTGCGGTGACATTATTCCGGAAGGTGGACGTGCGTTGCGAGTAGCCACGAAAGGAGCGGCCCGTCCTTCATTGCAGTGTGATAATCGCCCCGCCGAATGGCGCAAGGTCCCGGCGAAGCATTCCGTGCCCGGTCGGGGCGGTTTCCTCGATGCCTGCGCTCGAAACCCGTCAACGTGTTCGGCTCCGAGGGAACAGCTCCCTTCCGGCAGATCAATGTGTCGTCGAGATCGAAGGAGATGCGCATACGATCAGCTCACCGAGCCGTCCCCCAAAAAATGCCGGAAGAAGCTCGAGGGCTCCCCTCGCTTCTTCCGGCACGCAACATACGCACGCGCCCCCCCCCGCCGCCACGGCCCGATGTCCGTGGGCGCGAAGCGGTGTGGGGCTTACCGGCGAACCACAGGAAACGGAGAGTTCCGTTCCCCTCGGGATATATTCGGAGGCGGAATGAACGCTTTGAACTACCATCGCGGGTTACGGATGCGCAGGCGTCGGCGGGATGCCGGTGCCGTTTACGGCAGTGGCGCTGAGCGCGGGGAGGATGGAGGCCGCCGCCGCGTCGCGATCGTTGAGGCTCGTCGCGCCGTTCGGCCCGCTCGCCAGGTTGAAGCACTCCCAGACGGTCTTGATGATCGACGTGTGGTCGAACGTGGAGTCGGCCGGGGCACGGAGTGTGCTGCCGGGCTCGGCGAAGGGGGAGATGATCAACGTTGGAACGCGCGGCCCGGAGACGGTGAAGTCGAAACCGGTGAACGTGTTCGGCGTGCTCGGCGAGGGAGGCTTCATGCCGGTCACCGGCGGGAGGTGGTCGTAGCATCCGCCGTGCTCATCGTAGGTGATGATGAGCAGCGTTCCCGGCCAGTACGTGCTGTTGCGAAGCTGTGTATAGATGTCGAGCAGCAGCAGCTCGCCGTAGTACGTGTCGATCTGTCCGGTGCCGTCGGTGTCGGGCGGGTAGCCTTGCAGGCCGGGATGATTGCAGTTCACGAAATTGCCGGTCGCCGCGCCGGAGTAATTGTTGCTGTAGCGCGGTTCGATCAGCGTGAACGGCGCCAGCGTTCCGGCGGCGAGATCGTCGGCGAACGTGGTGTAGTTCGTGTTCGCCAGATGCGTCGTCGCCGGCGTATAATCCGTGTTGTCGTATTGGCCGAGGTTCAGCGACGTATCGTCGAGAAATTGCTGCTTGACATAATACAGCAGGTTCGACGTCAGCGAATAATCGTGGAAGTACACTTTCCAGCTGGGGTACGGCGCGCCGTTTGCGGACTCGAGCGTGGTGCCGAGCACCGCGTCCAGCTGCGCGAAGACGCTCGGGAGATCCAGGTGATCCGACGGGGCAATCGGCGCCGGCGGCTTGTCGTTGTAGACGGCCTTTGCCTTGTATATCGGATCGAGGCTTGGAATCCCCAGATATTCGTCGTCGTTGATATAGCTGTAGGTGTGATCGAAGAGATCCGTGGTCCACGTTCCGGAATCGGCGCATACCGAGAACAACCGGTTGGCGAACGTCTGTGTCGGCACCGATCCGTACCACCCGTCGCAGATCATGTAGTTGTTCGCCAGGAACGCCGTGATCGGCATCAGCTGCGGCGTCATGTACATCATGATCTGCTCGGGCACGCTCGGCGCGCTCGTGCTCCCCTGCAGCTCGTAGTTCGCCACGAACCCGCCCATGCTCCCGTACGTTCCCGGCGCGGCGGCGTAGGGATTCCCTGTTGTCGGGCGCACGTCGAGCCCCATCACCTGCTGCGCCATGTCCATGAACGGCTCCCCCGGATCGACCGTCGGGATCGTGGTTGCCACCACCGGCGGATTCGCGTTCGGATCGTCCACGGCGGGCGTCACGGGGATCGTTCCTCCCGCCGGATTTGTGTTCCGCTCGGAACCGGTCAGGCCCCACAGATCCGCCTGGCCCGGGGGCGCCGCGTTGTACGGCGCAGGATAGTCCGCATTGTAGAGCATGCCCAGCACATTGTCGTACGAGCGGTTCTCGAGCATCAGCATGACGACGTTCGTGATCGGAGGGGAGGCCATGGTTCGCCTTGGTTGAATGGATTGAGAGGACAGGGATCGGGCGCGCGGCGTTCGCGGAGGAGTCGCTCCGGGAGTTCAGCAAAGAGGTGAGGTGATGCGCCGACGCGGCGGAACATAGGTGTTCGCATCGGCCGAAACAAGAGCACGGCACAGGGCGCCCATTCCCGGTGCGATGCGTACATTCCCCCGATTCCTCCCCACTATCCGCATCCGTGATCACGTTCACATGCAGAAGAGGACGCTCATGACATCAGCACCCGGCCGGACCGCGCGTCGGTCCCACGCTACGTTCCCGCTCCTCCTTCGTGAGGCGATCCTCCCGATCGGGTTGATCCTCCTCCCCGTGCTGCTCCTGATGGGCGGCTGTTCCTCGAACGGCCCGACCGGCCCCGCGGCGCCCACTGCACCGGCGCTCGATCTGGGCCCGGCCGTCCCGATGGCGTCCGAGACGATCGGCGCGGGGGGCGGCACGCTGACGGTCGACGCGCCGGGCGATTCGCTCGACGGCCTGACCATCGACGTTCCCGACGGCGCGTACACGGGCGCGCGCGCCTACGAGGTCGAGGCACGCAGGATCACCGGCATCCGCAACGGGAGGGAGGCATTCAAGCCGCTCACGCCGCTGATCACGATCCGCAACGGTGGGGGCTTCGCGACGGCGCCGATGCTGCTCACCATCCCGTGCACCGTACCGGAGGGGGACTTCCCGATGGCCTTTCTGTACGATCGCGCCACGGGCCGGATGGAAGGGATGCCGCTGGTGTGGTACGACGCGGGTTCGGTGACGGTGCACACAGGCAACTTCGAATTCAGCACGGCGATGGCCGGCGGCAAGACGAACACCGGAGCGGCGGCGGACGCCGAGTCCGGCATCGTGGTCACGTCCATCCCGGAACGGCTGCTCGAATCGTATCGCGAGGTGGCGTCCACGTTCAAGCCGGGGGTGGACGACTGGCAGTTCGTCAACTGGGGATCGTACGCATCGCCCGACGGGCAGTGCGCCGGGCAGACCCTCGGGGCGCTCTGGTATTTCATGCAGCGCAAGTCGCGCGGCGACGCCAGGCTCAACGGCCGCTTCGACAACGACGGCGCCGGCGAGCCGACCCCCAAGGTCTGGCAGGACGATGTGAACCCGTATCGATTCTGCTCCCTGCTGCAGTCGCAGTATTGGGAGACGTTCGCGGCGAGGTACTTCGGGAATCTGCAGTACCTGCTCCCGGACCGGCTCACCTACAACGCCATCAAATACGCCATGATCCTGACCGGCGAGCCGGTCTACATCACCGCCGGCGGCACGATCAAGGGCGAGTTCACACGCCACGCGCTGACGGTCTATCGGATCGCCGACGGCACCGTCTATATCGCTGATCCGAACGACCCGGGCGATCTGGAGCGGACGATTTCGTTCTCCGGAAGCTTCAGCCCGTACAAGTTCGGAAGCAAGGGGGCAAACTATCCCGGCATCCCGTTCCCGCGCATCGAGTACATCGCCAAGAGTTCCGTGATCGATTACACGCTCATCCGGAACTATTATCAGCAGATGCTCGAGGGATCGGTCGGCGCGGAGCTCTTCCCCCGCTATACGATCGAGGCAAAAAATGACGGCGGATATTTCGTGGAGCTCAGCGACGGGTTCCGTATCGGCAAACGGTTCATCACGCTGCGCATCTCCTCCCCCAGCCCCCTCTTCACCCCCGGCTTCGAGGCGTACAGGGAGGACGGAACGCAGTACACGACCGTCGGCGACGAAATCTCGCTGCCGGTTGGGCGGCATCGTATCGGGATCTATGTGTTCGACAAGAACAAGGGCTATGTGGGCTTCAACTGGTACAACGTCGAGATCTGGGAAACCCCGCCGCCGCACGAGCCGAAGACGAGCGGGCCGTGTTCCTGCACACTGAGCTTCGACGGCGCTTCGGTGACCACGGCGTCGGCCTCGTTCCACTACGGGAACTACGAAGATCCCTTCACGCACACGCTCAAGAAACGGCTCGACATCGACTACGTCTACACGGGAGGATATTTCAACAGCAGCGCTCTCGAGTTCACCGGCACGGGCATTTATCCGCTCTACGGGAATGTCGCCGTCGCGGACACCAACGGCTACCCGGACAACGACCGCCACTGGACCTCGTACGACAACGATGCCAAATTGACGGTCACGGGCTGGGACGACTGGCACCTGACGGGCACCATCAACTTCAGTTTCGGCGACGAGCAGATCGGCGAGAAGAGGAATGTCGTCGGCAGTTTTTCGTGTGGGAGGTAGGTGGAACGGTACGGCTAGGAGAAGCCCGGCAATGCACCGACGCGCCGCGCGCTCATTCGCCTGAGCGAGATCGTACGCTTGTGTGCGACGGCACAGCCCGGTAGACTGTGCCGTCGATCATCATCCATTGCGAGCAGCACCCGTGCTATGAGGTCTGCGCGGCTATATTGGCCGAGTGATTGCGGTCGAGGAGCTGTCGAATCGGGGTGAACCCGGCGGCGTCGCAGATATCGATCGTGACGTCACCCATCCCCTCGACATCGTAGAACGTGATCCTGGTGCCTGCCCGCGCGTTCGGCACGGTTGCGAATGCGTCGTGAAAGGGCGTGAGGACCTTCGTATGCATGTCCTCGGCGGTAGCCCCGCTCTACGTGCTCAGTGTCGTGACACCGGCCCCATCCTTCTCATGATGAATCATTGTGTAGTACTCCCGGCGGTCGCCCGCCCGATGAATTGAGGCGTGGCCGTCGGTCGATCGGCCCGCGTGATTGTGGATCTCGTTCGGATGCGACCAGCACTTCGATTCGTTCAGTACATCAGCCCCACAATTTTCCGGCATATGTTCGGATGCTCGCGACTCGACGCGGCCGAGGTCGAAGGCGGCAAGCTTGTCGTCCGGGGCGGCCCTTGCTCCATTGAGGGTCTCGGATGAAATGTCGTTGTTCGGTCATGTCTTGAGCGTCACGGCACCCTCCATCCGCGCGAACAAATCCACCCGCTTCTGCCGAAGCGTGCCGGGTTTGTACTTCACCAGCCAATCGTCCGCCCGCTCCTTCAGGAACAGGCTGCCGTCCGTATCGTTGTGGTGCCGCGCGGTTGTTTCCTCCACCACCGACCGGAAATAATAATGATTGAAAAGACGGTTGAATTCCGTGAAGTAGATATCGGCCACACGTCGATCGCCGCGGATGATGATCATGTTCTCATCATTGTTGTTGGTGGAGGCGTCGCTGAAGTTGGCCGAGCCGGTCACCACGATCGGATCGGCGCACAGCGGATCCATGAGCAGGAATTTCGAGTGGACATAACTCACGTGGTGGTTGAGCCCCAGCAGCTCGGCGTTGGTCTCCTTCACCCATTGGTATACCGGACTCTTGAGATAGGATCCCCACGCCTTGTACACGTTGTTGGCCGCGTTGATCCGCACGAAGGTGGCGGCATTTCTTGCAGTCGGCTCATCCTTCTTCTCCAGGAGCATGAACACGATCTGATCGTCGGCGGTGTTGTCCACCAGCTGATTCTTGAACGCCTCGTTGATGCCGAACGCAAGGGTGACCGCCGAGTAGACGCTCGCCGAATCGACCATCCTGATGTACAGATTCAAAACGTCGAGACCAGCCCTCGGACTGAAGACCGGCGTGATCCCGACGGGAATTTCCGCGACCGTCGTCGGCACCGCGTGCAGTTTCTCGACCGCCGCTCGCAGCTCCTCGTTCTTTCGTCGCGTCTCGGTCGGCGAATCCCCCTTTGCGCCTCCCGGATTGTCGGCGAGGAGCTTCCAGTATTCCAGATATCCGGCCGCCGTGGTGCTGTTGCGCACCCAGTGCCCCACGTTCGTCTGTCCGTGAATCCCTCCCTCGGAGATATTCGTCGACCCGGTCCACATCTCTTTTGGTTTCCGCTTCTTCCCCTTGAGCAGCACCATGAACTTGTTGTGCTGAATTGCGTTCGGCCTGGCCTCGCGCAGGATGTACTGCTGATCGGTGATTCCCGCCGCCTCCAGCATCCGGATATTCTCTTCCCTCGGGAAACTCTCGTGGAATACCCCCTTCTTGTCCGTGAACGCGTTGACCTTCGCGTCCACGATCACCTTGACGTCGACGCCGCGATCGACGGCGGCCTTGAGCGCGTCGGCAACGGGCCTGTAGCGGAATTCGTAGAAGCAGCATCGCAGCGCGTCGCCGGGGGCGGCCTGATTGATGAAGGCGAGGATGGCCTCATCGAGATCGCGGCTCAGCCAGGCCAGCGCCTCGGTTCGCTTCTCATCGGAGAGATCCTTCAACCGCTTGTTACCGAAGCGCCGGGTGTACGCCTGGCTGCCGGCCGCCCCGCGATTGAAGAAGACATCGTGCTCCAAGGTGCTGAACAGCGGTTCGGTCATGACACGGATCGGAACCGCCGGAGAGCGCCGCAGATTACGCGGCACGCCCCGTACCGGATGGAAATAGTAGACGTAGTCGTGCTCCGGTTTGGCCGTGAAGTCGTCCCACACCATGCTCTGCACCGGGTGTTCGAACGTGCTCACATGCGTGCTCGCGCCCGGAACGGGGATCACCGATGGGAACACCTTGAACCCGGGCATGAAGTATCGCTCACCCTCGGTTCTATCCTCACGCTCCACGGAAAATCCGAGGAGATCGTTCCGCGCCGCTGCATCGGCCACCACGGCGAAGGAGATCGTGTTGACTCCGGATACGGCGAAAATCTGGAAGCCGTTCCTCTTCGAGGATTTGAAACGCATGGGATTATTCCTCAATAGATGATGAAAGACACTCGCGCATTGGGCGCCCGGGGTCAACCCCGGGCGAACGGCACGATTCCAAGGGCGCGACGCCCAGGGCGAACGGCACGATTCCGAGGGTGCGACGCCCAGGGCCAGCGGAGGGTTGCTCGAACGCTGGGCGCCCGGGGTCAACCCAGGGCGAACGGCACGATTCCAAGGGCGCGACGCCCAGGGCGAACGGAGGGTTGCTCGAACGCTGGGCGCCCGGGGTCAACCCCGGGCGAACGGACCGATTCCAAGGGCGCGACGCCCAGGGCGAACGGAGGGTTGCTCGAACGCTGGGCG
>CAZJYH010000052.1:6501-14670 GCA_964549365.1 uncultured Alphaproteobacteria bacterium | reverse complement strand
CGCAGGAAGTTCGTCTTCACGTCCCCTCCGGCCGGTTGTTGGATGAGCGTATGGAGCGCCTCTTTCAATCGTTCGATGGGTTCCTGGAAACAAGATTGCACGGCAGCACCTTGAACGAGGAACAGAAACTCGTGTTGAGCTATGTCATCAAATCGCAGTGGGCAAACGAGCGGCTGCGCTACACGATCCTGCTGACTCCGGACAACAATCATTTCGCCGCGCTGCAGGGGCTTGAACAGGCCGGGTTGATCGAGAAGCATTCGACGAGCACATCTACATACCCGGTGTATCTGGCGAATCCCGTATTTATGAGCCGCGGGCACATTGACGAGCTCAGAGCATTGTTCGGGACGGGGTTCGATAACCTCGGCACTCTTTTGAAGGAAGTTCTCGGGGTGGTCTACCGTTTCAATCATTACAGTAAGGCAAAGACCGTAAGCCCCAAGGAAGTAGGCCTGACGCTGTGGCATGAAGGACGACGGGCTCCCGGTGGAGTCGAGCAGTTCGACTTGTTCTCTCGAAAAGTTCGTCATGCATTGGCCAAGCTGGCGAGTGGAGGTTTTATTGCGAAGCGAGACGGAACACGCGGCTACCACTTGCGCGAGGATTACCAACAAACGCGCCTGTTGTAGGTAGCGCCTGAACGGATGCGTGCCACATTTCTCCGATCGGAATCTGCGGCACCATTTGCATGGACGGCACATCAGCGTGCGCAAACGGAACTCGTCTCCCTCCATCAGAACCAACAACACTCTTGCCATGCACTCAGACATCATCGACATCGGCTGCGGCAGCAGCAAGCAGCCGGGCTCGTTCGGAGTGGACCTTCACCCCTACGACGGCGTGGACAAGACGATGAATCTGGATGAGACGCCGTGGGATCTCCCCTCGTCGGCGTTCCGGAAAATCTACGCCACGCACGTCATCGAGCATGTCGAGGACATCGTCACGTTCATGCGCGAGATCCATCGCATCGCAACGCCCGGCGCCGAGGTGGTGATCGTCACTCCGCATTTTTCCTCCTTCAACTCCTGGGCCGACCCCACGCATCGGCGGCACATGAGCTCCAACTGGCACGAGCTGTTCGACACCGGTTACCTGGCCGCGCAGACCGGACGATTCGCGTGCGTGTCGTCGGAGGTGACGTTCGGGCAATCGTTCCGGAACAAGCTCGGCGCGTTGATGGTGAGGATGCGGGGGCTGCGGAAGTGGGAGAAGTCCCGTGCGTTCAGTTATCCCGGCATGGATCTGAAGACGACGTTGCGGGTTGTGAAGTAGCAGCAACAGGCCGCCGGGGCACGGCGTGGCGTGGCCGATCATGTCGCGCGGGCCGTGCCTTCGCTCACGGCTTCACCCCCTCCCCGCACCGAATCCACAACGGCTCGATGGTGTCCACCGGCTCATCGAAGAGCCCGATCTGCGCGTCGTGGCGGAACAGCCGGTTGAAGTCCTCCGGGGTGAACGCCTTGCGAAGCCGCGAGACATAGGAGGTACGCAGCACGTGCAGATAGTGGGCAACGTCGTAGCCGCGCGACGCGGCGGCGATCGCGTGCCTCCCCCCTTTCTCCGCCTCCTCCGCATCACCGAGTTGCTGTTCGTCGGCATCCGGAAGCAGCGCGAGCGCTCCTTCGGCCGTCCGGTAGAAACGTATCCGCTTGCCGACACGCCAGTGCGTGCGTCCGGCGGCGAGCATCGCCTCGTACGGTGCTTCGCGCAGCCGTGAGCGCGAAGCGCGATACTCCTCCGGCGACTTCGACAACCGCGCCGGCGTGGCCACATCCTCCGACGTCAACCGCCGCTCGCGCAGCGCCGCCACCGTTTCGTTGTAGACACGAAGCACCCCCACGACATCCCCGACGAGCAACCGGGCCAACGCATCGCGCAGGAACCTCTCGCCGAACGCCTCGGAGCGTACCGAGTGCAGCGCGCCGCCGCGCACGATCAACTCCCCATCGTAGGTGAGGAGCGCGTAGTTCTTCACCTCGTGCACGTACATGGCGGGGTAGCGCCCCTCGTACTCGAGGCGGATCCCCTCCGGCAACTCCGCGGCCACCTCTGCCACCACGGCGCGCTCCTGCTCCGCGGTCCAGCCGAGCGGCGCGCTGAAGAAGACGCCGTCGGTGTCCGCCTCCAGCAGCGCCATCCCGCGATCGCGCAGCGCGTCGACCACCTGAGCGAGGATCTCGCGCCCGCGCCGCGTGACCTCGTCGGCGGCACGGCGGTCGGCGAACATCGCCATCGATCCGGCCCCCATGTAGCCGTAGGCGGAGTTGATGAGGATCTTCATCGCGGCCTGCAGGGCGTGATGCGCGTGCGCGGCGGCGGAATCCGGCACGGCCGTGCGCGCGGCGTTCTTGTGCAGCAGGCGCAGATCGGTGAGGCGCTCGACGAGATACAGCAGCACGCCGAGGCCGTCGCATGACGGGCCGATGCGGAATGTGCGCATGATCGACGGGTACATCGAGGCGATGTCCGCCTTCACCGCCTGCCGTGCAACCCCGGCGGCGTACAGGTGCACGGCGCCCCCGGCATGGCTTCCGAGCAGCGCCGCCGAGTCCGCGGCCTGCCGTGGAAGCGCGGCGCCCGCGCGCAGGTAGGCGCGCACCAGCATCGGCTCGAGGATCCCCATCGCCGGCCCGGCGGAGGCCACGCTTTCGTAGCGGCGCGGCGCCATCCCCGCCAACGCGAACGGCGCGCCGAGCAGCCGTCCGGAGAGGCCGTCCACCTCGGCGACGTCGTCGAGCGCATAGCTGCGCACGGTGGACGGATCGCGCAGATAGGTGGAGAAGATCTCCGCGCCGGCCAGGTATGTGCGTTCCGGGGCAGCCACTCCGAAGTAACGGGCGGCGGCCTTCAGCCCATGCCCCGGCATGTCGCGGGCGGAGAAATCGTGGCGGCGAACGGCGTCGAGCGTGTCGATCAGCTCACGGCCGGCCACGTTGAAACGCCCACGGCGCCGGCGCCCCGATGCACCCCGCTCCTCGTATCGCCGCAGCATCCGCGGCCCCCCCTCGCGCCCCATCTCCAGCGGCACGCCGAGCGCGGCGGCACGGTCGAACAGGAACGGCAGATCGAAGCCGAACAGGTTGTGGTTCTCGATGATGTCCGGGTCGCGTTCGCGGATGAGCGCGCACAAATCGCCGATGAGCTTCGCTTCGTCCGCCTCGGTCGGCGCCTCCAACACCTCCGCGAGCCCGTGGGAATCACGGACGGCGACCATGAAGATCCGCCCGCTCTCCGGATGCAGCGACGTGGTCTCCAGATCGAACTGGAGCCGATGGAGATCGGTGTAGACCAGATCGCGAAAGTAGACGCGGCCGGTCGCCATCAAATACTGCTCCACCGGACCAACCCAGTAGTAGTCGTCATCGACGTCGTACAGGCTCCGCACCTCCCGGCCGAGGCGTTTCGTCGCACCGGTGCGGATCGTCGCCTCGAGCGTGCGCCCGTCGTTCGCGGAGATCAGGTAGCGAAACGAACCGGGGGGACCGTCGAGTTCACGGTAGCGGAACTGCGCCCGATCGGCGCTCCCGCCGGTCTCCGGAGCGAGCGCGCCGCGTACGTGGGCGAGATCGTCGAGAGTGACGGCGAGGGCCCACGGTCGGAACCGTACGTCGGTGCGGGCCACCCGTTCGCCGAGACGTTGCCATACGCAGGCGCGGCCGGTGCGGTCCGCCCATACCGATACGATGCCGGGGGTCGTATCCCAGCCGAACAGCCATGTGTCGTCGGCGCTTTTTTGAACCATTGTCCGCGAAGCTACGACGGCCGCGACGAAAAACGGTGCGCAGATGCACACCGTCCGTCGATACCGTTGCGGCACGCGTCCGGATTTCCTGGGCACCGCTCCCAAGCCGCCCGGGGCGCGCACGGCACGCCCGCGAATGTCCAAAATCGGTGCGTGGTTCCTCTTATCAACGAATGGCCCGCTTGCGTCGAGCATCGGGCGATTCACCAATGGCCACGCCCGGCGCCGATCGGCCGAATCTCATCATGTACCATTTCGGAGGGCTTTGCCATGACCACCAGCGTACAAATCCGTCGCGCCCAATCGATGTCTGCAGTGTTGCTATGTTCAGTCGCGCTCTTCTTCCTCATCGGGAGCAGCGCGCTCGCGAACTGCTGCAAGTTCACGTTCACGAACACCGCGGACTGTGACGCGTGCATCGTCAACTATTGCGTGAATTATGTCGGCGGCCTCAGCGACTGCGTTCCGCTGCAGACGGGGACGTGGGACTACGAGGTGGCGAACTGCGCCGCGGCCACCGTGTCGATCACGGACATCTGCAGCGTCCCCCACACGCTCCCGACGACGCCGAGCGCATGCATCGACGTCCTGGTCTGCTCGTCCTGCTGCCTGCACATCTGCTGCGTCAGCGCGTGCGAATGGACGATCACCAACGGCACCTGCGGCTGCTCATGAACGTGCGCCCGCCGCATTCACGCGAACGATGACGACGCTTGCGACGTTGCCGGCACCGCCGGCAACGTCGCACGATGCGTGACGCGGACGCACGCCCACCGGCACATCGCCCCCCGACGCGCGTACGGGTGGCTCCCGGCTTCCTCATCAGGCCGCCCCAGGCGCAGCTCGTGCGGCTATCCCCTCTCCCTCGGCATCGCCAACCCGCAGACCAGCCCCACGACGAGGCCGTAGACGAAGGTCATCACGAACTCCTCCATCCCGCCCGCGGCGAAGTTGCGGTAGTACTCCGGCGCGTCCTTCACCAGCGGATACGGTACCGCCACGAAGATGCTCCCCGGCAGACTGTAGATGGCCCCGATCGCCGTGCCGTACAGCCATCGCGGCCCGATGCGCGGCAACAGCGTGACCAGCGCGCCGATGCTCGTGTAGGTCAGGAGAAGACCGAGACCGAAGTGCAGTTGATCGATAAAGGGGAGTTCGTAGAAGAACGGCGACGCACCTACGACGAGGCCGCAGGCTCCCCCGGCGATGATGGGCCGCCATGATCCCGCCGGCCGATGAATGTTCCACATGTTCGTGTTCGTTTTGGAATGCGTCCGGAAGGTTCCGCCCTCCGGGTCGATACGGGTAGAATGTAGGGCACAGGCCCGAAGCGCGACATGACGGAGCGCACGATTCGCGCGCTCCCATGCCGGATCGTCCGCGGCGCAGGCAACGGCCCGGCCGGACGGCGCATGACCGCGCGCGAGGAAGAACGACGGCACCATCATATTCCTTGATGGCGACGGCTCGATGATGCTAGGTTGTGTTCACCGGACGCGCGGCACCATTCACGGCACGTCCTCAACATCCGAGCGAGAACTTCGGTGCCGATCGTTGCTCTCATACGGCCGACGTGGATTGTACGCGACGGCACCGATCCTCACAGATCCCTCCCGACGCACCATGAACGATCGATTCGACATCGAACAGGACGACTTCTGGCGACGACTCCGAACGGAGAGAGACCCGCAGCATCGCGTGAAGCGACTGACGGCCGAGTGCATCAAGCTGTACAACAACGATCCGCGGCGAGCGCTGATGTATGTCACGAAGGCGTATGCGATCGCCCGCGCGCGCGGGGATCGGCCGAACATTGCGCTGTGCGAGCTGTGGATCGGCACGTGCCACCATTTCATGCACGACGCGACCGCGGCAATCCCGATCCTCGAGAGGGCGGCCGCGAAACTGGAGGCGGTTGGGGACATCGAGAAGAAAATCCAGGCGGTGGACTACATCGGGCGAGCGCTCGTGACGCAGGGGAAGTTCGGCCGTGCGATCGGGTGCTTCCGCGAGGCGCTCGCGTACTTCCGTGAGCGCGGCAACGACCGCAACGCGGCCGTGGTTCTGAGCGGCCTGGCCACCGCCTATGACGGTTGCGGCGACAGCACCTCCATGATCAGCACCATTCATGAGGCGCTGAAGATCTGGATTCGGGAGAACGACCTCCCCTGGCAGGGGCGGCTGCTGGCAGGACTCGGCATGACATACTACCGCCTGCAGGATTTCGACAGGGCGATCGAGCACTTCGTGCGCAGCCTCGAACTGACGGCGACGACGGGACGGCCGCTCGGACCGGATCAGGCGGAGGTGATGCTGCACCTCGGCATCCTGTATCGCGAGCAAGGCGAGCACGGCGCGGCATCGCGGATGTTCGAGCAGGCGATGGAGATCTTCGAGCGCACCGCATCGGCGCATGGACAGGCTCGCCTGCACCTGCAGTTCGCGGATCTCTGCATCAGGCGCGGTGATGTGGACGCGGCGCTCGAGCGCATCGATCGTGCCGAGCGCATCCTCGACGCCGCCACGAGCACCGGCTTCCATGCGCAGATTCTCGAACAGGCGGGCCATCTGCTCCGGCTCCTCGGCTTGTTCGACCGCGCACGCACCGTGGCCGAACGCGGACTACACCATGCCCGCGAGATCGACGAACCGAGGGCGAAGTACGCTCTGCACAAACTCCTCGCCGAGTTGCTCGAACGCTCCGGCGACACAGCGGGCGCGTTGCGGCATTTCCGGAATTACATCGAGATCCGTGAGAGGATCGAGGGGGAACGGGTACAGCAGTCGATCGCCGAGATGCAGGAACGCTTCGGCGCCGAACAGCTCGAACGCGAGTTCGCGGCGATCGCCCTGCACGCGCAACAGCGCGAGGCGCTGCTCGAACGCCTCGGCGCCATGGTGCGGTCGGCGTTGCGGTCGACGGCAGATGACCCGGGCGCCGTGTTGCGGAACCTGCTGCAGGAGATCGAGCGGGAAGCAGATGCTCCGACGGACTTCCGGGCACTCACCGCCGAGGTCGGCCGCGTGCAGCAGGAGTTCACGCAGGCGCTGCTGAAGCGATGTCCACGGCTGACCGCCGCCGAGCTCCGCATCTGCGCCCTGCTCCGCGGCAACCTGGCAAGCAAGGAGATCGCCGATCTGCTCTCGGTGTCCACACGGAACGTGGAAACCCACCGCTACAACATCCGGAAGAAGATGGGCCTTGCCGGCGACGTGAACCTCGCGACGTACCTGGCATCGCTGTGAGGTCGCCGACGCCGAAGGTGCCGTGCCGCCTCGCCGGACTTTTCATCGTTCGCCGGAACGCGCCGGCGAGCTACGTAGGAAACCAGTAGCGACGCCCGCACCACCCGTTCGTACGTTCGCACAGGTCGCTCAACCGTCACACTCGCATCGCAACACGCGGCGCCGACCGTCCCCCTCACGCGTACCATCCGTACGCGGACGGGATCGGCGGAGCTGTGCCCCAACCGAACGGGCGCGGCGAATCGATCGGCCATCTCTCACTCGCTCTCTCCTCGGCGTTTCACTCACATGTTCATGGAGGCAACACCATGCGGAATCACATTCGTTCGCCGGAATCGGCGCGAACGCCTTGCCACGACCCTTGCACGAACCGACCCAGGAGAACCGGCGCGCGACGGCAACACCTTCTCCGAACCGATGACGAATCAACCCGATCAACACTGAACACAAGGAAGAGAGCACAATGAAGCATCACATCGGAACCATCAGGGGGGCCATCGCGCTCGCGGCCCTCGGCATCGTCTGTATCGCGGCGTATGCGTACGCGTCGTCGCGCATGTTCCTCCCGACCTGGCAACAGACCACGGGAACGAAGTCCACCTGCAGCGGCGACGGCAGCGGGCACATCAGCAACAACGGCCCTTATGACCGGCATCTGGGGACCGGCACATTCCTCTGGACAAACAACGACTCATACCCATCGTCGCAGCTTTCGGCCGACGCGCTCAGCTTCACCGCCACCGACCCGATACTGGGCGATTTTCAGGTGGACCTGGACAAGTCACGCCCGGTGACATCGGAAATCCGCGCCGTGACGCCCGGCACGGACTTCCCGGCCAACAGCACGTTGAAGTTCCACGCGACGATCACGTTCACGAACCAGCCGGGCAAGACCTACCGCACGATGGACGCCACGCCGATCGTGCTGAACAACCCGGCGCTGAACCATTGGCCGCACGATCACGACACCTATCTCCAGGTCGGGACCGCAGACGTCGAGGACGACGCGAATCGCGGGACTGTGGTAAACACCGTGAACACGATGAGCGTCACGCTGACGGCGCTGTAGGCCGCGCCGACGACCAACCGGGCGTGGGCGGACGGGGTGTTCGGCACGTCATGCCGGAACCGCCGAACTCACCTGTCCATCCTCGCCCATCGACTACCGGGGCCCG
>CAZJYH010000052.1:3949-6491 GCA_964549365.1 uncultured Alphaproteobacteria bacterium | reverse complement strand
GCGGTTCTACCGCGAGCCCCGGTTGCATCGTGGTCACGTTCATGACGGTGCCGCGCCGATCGTGGAGCCGACATCACCGCACGACTCCGGCGCACGCAGCGTCTCGCGCACGAAGTCGTTCAGCGTGGTGCCGCCGCTCCATTCCACGAACTCTGTCGCCGTCCGATCCATCCACAGAGTCCCGAACATCTGCCCGGGAACGGGCATGTTCACGGAGATCTCCGTCGGCTCGCTGCACGATGGGAGATCGACCCCCTCGTCGGCCCCGGAGACGGCAAGGAAGGGGCGGCGTTCGATGAAGAATCCGGCACCCTGCGGCCTGCGGTGAAAGAGGTCCCCTCCGGCGACAACGCGTTCGGCGCCGTCGAAAAGCAACGCATCGAAGGAGGTCACGCGCGTGCGGCCGACCAACGTCGGGCCGAAGTCCGGCGGCACGCGCCGAGACGGTCCCGACCACGAAGATGCCGGCTGGGCCGACGCTCATCGCCGCAGAGTCGAGATGAAACAGGCTGGGGTTGGGATCGGCGAGATTCAGGACGCTGAACGGCCGGCTCGCCACGATGTTGTGCGCGCCGCCGAACGTTGGGCCGGAACACGAGGTTGCGGCGCCCTCACGGCGCGATCCGTTGATTCCGGGAGAGTCGCGGGACATACATGTCGACGGCAGGCGAGTGTGGTGCGCCGCCGGATTCGGGAAGCTTCGCAGCGATACGCGAGAAGCGAGGGCTGCACCAGCACATCATCGTGCCCTCCGCCGCTGCGATCACTACGCCGCATCCCATCGGACTGTAACCCCCACCCTCTTGAAGTGTTCGACTCCACGCGCACGTCCAGTTGCGTTCGTACCTTGCAGCTCCAGATAAACCGAGGATGATGTCATGGCCATTCGTTACGCCCTTCCAACCCTTCTGTGCCTCCTCATCGCCGCTCCGGGCCTGACCGCGCAGCGCTTCGAGCGCGATGTGACGGTCGGCGACGGGCCGGCCTCCGCGCAGCAGATCGCACCGAAGGCGGCCGTCGGGCCCGACGGCACGATTTACGTGATCTGGGCGGACTATCGCGGCGGCATCGAACCACAGGTATTTCTATCGAAGTCCACCGACGGCGGCGAGACGTTCGGCGCGGGGCGGCAGATCACGAACGCGGCGGGCGTACAGGCAGGGATGCAGCGAGGCCCGCAGCTGGTGGTTGATCGGATGGGTGTGCTGCACATGACCTGGCAGGTGCGCAACGAGCGGCAGAAGATCAGCGTACGGTACGCCCGCTCGAGCGACGGCGGCGCAACGTTCAGCACGCCGATGGCGATCGCGGCCGACTCCGGCATGTACAATCAGGATTTCCCGAGCGTCGCGGTCGACTCCAGCGGCAACCCCGTCGCCGCGTGGATCGACTCGCGCGAGAGCGAGATGGGAACGGCGGATCATCCTGCGCTGTACGTGGTGCGCTCGAGCGACGGCGGACGCAGCTTCAACGCGCCGGTAAACGCGACGAAGACGCTCGGGAAGTACGCCGGGACCTGCGAGTGCTGCAACACCGCGATCGCCGTCTCACCCGAAGGGAACGTCTACGCCACCTTCCGAAGCAACATCGACAACAACCGCGACATCTTCATCGCGCGTTCGCTCGACGGCGGCACCACGTTCACCACGATCAAGGCCGCAAGCGAGAGCTGGCCGATCAACGCCTGCCCGATGACCGGTTCGTCGGTCGCGCTCGACGGCGAGGGAACCCTGCACATCGTCTGGCGTGATTCGCGCCCATCCTCCGGCGGCAAGGACTACGTGTACTACACCACGCTCGCGCGCGGCGCATCGGCATGCGCGCCCGATCGGAAGATCTCCCGCACCACCTCGAAGAGCAATTATCCGGCGATCGCGGTGGGGCCGAACGGCGGCGTGATCTGCGCGTTCCAGGACAACCGCAACGATGCCGCGGACATCTTCTTCGTTGCCTCGACCGACGGCGGCGCCACGTTCTCACGCGATGCGAAGCTCACGCACGAGACCGGCACCGCTCGGCAGGAGCTTCCCGCCGTCACGTTCGGCCCGGGTGGAATACCGTTCGTCGTCTGGCAGGATGCGCGCCTCGGCCAACCACACATCATGCTCGGGCGCGGCACGACAGCCGCGGCATCGACGCCGATCGAGGCAGCTGCGGCGTTGGAGCTGGGTTCTCTGTATCCGCATCCGGTGCGCAGCGGAACGCCGGCGTCGATCGACGTGACGCTCCCTGCGGCCGGGATCGTGCGACTCACGCTCCACGATGCGCTCGGCAACGACGTCGCGACGCCGTTCACCGATGCCCTCGAGAGCGGCACGCGGAGAATCACGATCGGCACGGAGGGGCTGCGGCCCGGCGCGTATTATTGCGCCGTCCAACTCGGAACGGAACGGATTGTGCGTCCGTTCATCGTAGCCGAGTGAGCCGTCCGGCTCCGCGCGCCGCGCCCGGCGGTCAACGAGACACGAGCGGCGCGATCAACTCGGCAGCGCGATCGGCACCGGGCGCGTCCGCCGAGACGATCCGTCCGGCGCTGTCGAGC
>CAZJYH010000052.1:3361-3939 GCA_964549365.1 uncultured Alphaproteobacteria bacterium | reverse complement strand
AGCAGCACATGCCGCGGTATCCCGGCGATGCGATACGCCCGCGCCACGGCCGAGGCAAGCCCGGCCGGCTCGTTCACGTGAATCCCCTTCACCCCGGATCGCGCCACGAACGATCGCCACGCCCGATCCGATCCATCCAACGACGCACCACGGTCTCCGATTTCCGGGATCGCGAATATTCGACCAGCAGAGTGTCGCCGGGGGCGATGAATTTGTCGTACGTGACGAACGCATCGCCGATCTTCAGGTACCAGACCACACCGTGATTCAGTTGCATGGCAACCGAGAAGCGGCCCGCGGAAATCGGCGCGGAGTCGAGCGTGGTCCGGCTGAAAACGTGGTGCAGGGCGGATTCGTAGTACCCCACATATGCCATTGCGGCCGTTGTGCCGCGAACGGTACCGCGGATGAGAGCATTATGCGCGTCGGGATGTGCGGAACAGGGAAGGTGCGTCAGCAGAAGCAGCGCAAGCGGGAGAAGCAGCCGAGTCATCGAGCACTCCGAATGAATGTGGGAGTTCAGTTGGATCGCGCCGGAATGCCCTGCCGCAATCATACGAATTCCACAGGATGCAATC
>CAZJYH010000052.1:1522-3351 GCA_964549365.1 uncultured Alphaproteobacteria bacterium | reverse complement strand
GGTCTTCGTCCCCGGCCCGGGTGTTCGTTCGGGATCGCCCGGTCGTGGCGCGATCATCGCCCCATGCCCGCGATTGCTCCGCTACCTCACCACCGTCACGCTCCGTACGCACCGCCCACATTCCCCTTCGGCGATCACCAGGTACACGCCCGCCGGCAACGCGCCGACATCGAAGCGCACGGCATGGGCTCCCGGAGGAACGGACCGGTCGATGAGCCCGCCGATCGCGACGCCGCGCATATCGCTCAGACTCAGCCGTACTCTGCAAGCGGACGCTGCGTCGATCGCCACCGTCAGCACATCCGACACCGGGTTCGGGCTGCACCGCATCGCAAGCCCCGATGCCGGGATCGCAACGATCTTCGCCTCCGGCGCGCCGGGGTCGTCGGCGGCACGCGCTCGATCGGCGAGGCTCGCGCTCACGACCACCGAATCGATCACACCGGATATCGGCGCCGCCGCATCCGGAACGCTCTCGGCAACCGGCGCGATCGCGGCGGCAGGCGCGATCACCAGGGCGACGGTATCCGCCACGACCGTGGCCGTGTCCGCATACGGCAGACGATAGATGTCGACATGCATGGCACCGTACTGCCGATACATCGCCACGGTGGTGCCGTCACCGCTGAAGCTCGGCCCGTCCCCCGGAAGCGGTCTCGCTTCGGGGGTCAACGGACGGCCGCTGCGCGCGTCCCAGATCGTGACGCCGTCGCGGCCGGGTCCACGCCGATTTGCGAAGATGTATCCGGCCGAAGCGTTGACCCCGTAATATTCGTTCGTCTCCCAACGGCGCCTGGGCCTCACATGCGTGCTCAACAGCCGTACGAGCGCCCCATGTTCGGTATCCCACAAACGCAACGCCCCCGACGTATCGAGCGTGCATGTCCGCGAATCGCTCAGGTAATACGCGCTCTCGATCGGAGCGGGATGCTCCAGCGATACCAGCCTGCGCCCGGCCTCGACATCCCAGATGACCAGCCTGTTGCCGGCGATATACGCGATCGTATCTCCCGGCGCCTTCTCACAACGTTCAAACTGCCGGAGGATCGCCCCCAGCCGCGCGACACGGCGCCCGGTGCGAGCGTCGAACAGATGCTCGGACGATTCTTCGGATTCCGCATCGTCCCCTTCATCCAGATAGGACGTCCCACGAATGAACCGCCCACCGCTGCTGAACGCCAAGTCCTGCACCCCGCGCAGCAAGCGGATTCGGCGCCCGGTGCGGAGATCGAACAGCAACGGGTACATCCTCGACGTGCCGGCAAACGACGGAGCAACGATCAAATGTCGGCCGCTCGGATCCCACACGATCCTCTCGTAATAATCGGAGCAACAGTCGATGCAGTATTTGGCGACGTCGTCGCTGTTCCATGGGCACGTGAGCCGTGCAAGCTGTTTGCCGGTTTTCGCATCCAGCAACACGAGCAGACCGTACCGCAATCTCACGATCGCAGAGGCTCCGTCCGGGCTGAACTGGTATTCGTACGTCGAGTACCCCTTCGCCGGACGCACGTGGGCGATCGGCGTGAACGAGCCGGCCGCCAATAACGTCGCGCCTCCGGACTTTTCGTCCGGGACGAGCGCGCGGGAACTATCGGGCGCTACGCACAGCAAGCTCTCACCATGGCGAGCGGCGAGCGAGTCGAACCATGCGGCAACACGGGCTCCACCCGCCTCGCGCGCCCGAGGCTCGCCCTCCGCCGCTGCACGCTCCGGTTCCCCCGCCGACCATGCGCCGGTACCGGCATCGCGGTGCCACGCGAACAACTTCCGCCCGAGGGTACGTCCCCGGCACGATGTAGCGGCGGGATCGATTTCCACGTACCCGC
>CAZJYH010000052.1:228-1512 GCA_964549365.1 uncultured Alphaproteobacteria bacterium | reverse complement strand
ACCGTCGTTCATGCTCCACAGGCGCAGCATGTCCCAGGATTTCAGCCACCGGCGAGGCCCGCCGGAGTCCAACCACACTTGTTCCGGCATGCAGGTCATAAACATCTCGTTGTCCCAGATCGCATCGATATTGTGCGGATTGTATCCGGTCGTCGTCTGCGTGCTCAGAAGCCGCGACGCCTCGGCATCCCACAACTGCAACTGCATCAACCGACGTTGGTGGTCGGTCATCATGTAAACCATGCAGAGGCTCCCGTCGCCGTTGAGCCGGGCCCAGGTTTCATACATCCCGACATTGCGCTTTTCGTGGGACGAGTCAGAGGGGATGACGTGATGTACACCCGCCGGGATCACACCCTCGGCCCGAACCATGCAGGCGCCCGAGAGACCCGCGGGAACACGCCATACATGTCCAGCTCCGCCTGCTTCGAGCGTCACGGGGAACCACGCCGCGCCGTCGAGGCTGTAGGAGAAGCGAACGGAATCGACCGCGTCGTCGCGATCCCATGCGATCATCGCGAGATCTCCCGGACGCAAGGGACCGGGTGATAACGGCCCGATCCGAAGTTGCGCTCGTGCCGTGCAGATGGATGTCAGCAGTACAAGTGCCACGCCGAGTCTGTTCATCGTGCTCATGGTGTCTCCGCCGTTTCATGAATCCATCGCGACGTTCACGTGACGCCGCGCATTCTGAAAACGTACGATCGGGCGGGATGTCACAAACATGCCGGGCGACAGGAAGCGCTCCGTGCCTGCGGAGCCGGCCTGCATCAGCGCACATCGCCATGCGACAGGGCGCGTGAAATGCAGCATTTATGGGTATTAGTGCCTCGCGACGGACTTGTTTCATCACAGTAGTTGACATCCTCGCAAAGAAAGGATACATTAGGCCCGTGTCCTCCCGCGTGTTTTTAAACGTAACGTAGGTCTCCCATCCTCTCCCACTTGCTCCCGATACGTTCGCATGTATTGTCGCCCGAGGTGATTTGAATTATTATCAATGCGATTCGATGCTCCCCGGGTGTCATAAGGCCGCGTATCGCATGAGAATGCGCATACTATTTTGCGCCGCTCACCGACACCGCGAAATACGTCACCCCATGTACATCCATGCCGCCCCGGCTCCGCGGCCCAGTCATTTCACCAAGAGAGAACGTCATGTGCAACGCCGACGACAGTCCACGGGAACCGCACAAACAGTCGGACGATGAACAGGTGTTCGCCGACAGCCGCGAAGTGCTGTATCGCATCTTCGAGTATGCGCCCGACGCCATCATTCTCGTC
>CAZJYH010000052.1:0-218 GCA_964549365.1 uncultured Alphaproteobacteria bacterium | reverse complement strand
ACAGGACATATCGTGAAGGCGAATGAGCAGGCCGAGCGGATGTTCGGGTATCGGCGCGAGGAATTGATTGGTCGGTTGGTGGAAATCCTGATCCCGGAACGCCTGAAGACTCGGCACGTCGGTTACCGATCGGGATATGTCGGCACACCGCACACCCGACCGATGGGGATGGGGCTGGAGTTGTTCGGCAGGCGAAAGGACAACACGGAATTCCCGGT
>CAZJYH010000051.1:5958-14752 GCA_964549365.1 uncultured Alphaproteobacteria bacterium | reverse complement strand
CGACCGAACCCCTCCTGACCTCCCCTTTAGAAAAGGGGAGGGACGCAACCACCACGTTAACCGCCCGGCAGGATCCCGCGCACCTGGCACGCAATTATGCAACAAGGCCGAACCATACCGTGCCGTCGTATACTATTTCGGCCTTTTGGTGTGAGCGAAGGTTCTTGTAACCGCCGTGTTTTGGAATAAATCCTTCGGCCATGCGGACCCTCCTTCAAAACGGGGGGGGCAACCAACCACGCAAAAATTTCGTTGTGATGCAACTTGGAAATGTGCGGCCGTGTGATATGTGGGGAATACCTTCATACCGAAGGGACGCAGGGACAACGCGGATCCGAACCGATGGCCTGCCCCTTGTGATCGGGCACCGGTGCCACCCCATATGCCTGAAGCGAACCAACCGGGGATAGCGGTCTCTTTCGCCGTGTTGTGTCACCTCAGGCGGCCATGTCCGTGTAGTCCGTTCCGTCCCATTGTGCGCTGCAATGTCACCCCCGCGCCGTCCGGCCTTCCCGGAATGCCTCATCGAGCAGCGCGATAAACGTGCGCCGTCGTTTGTATTGCGTGCGAAGCTCCTGGAGGTACTCTTCGAAGCTCTCGCCGACGGCCTCCATCAACGGTGCGGCGAGCTTCAAGATGCCGGTGATCTCTGCGTACGCCTCCTGGTCCGTTACGCCGCCCAGCTCGTCGATGCGCGCCCGATACACCGCGAGCGCGTCGCGCGGGTTCGTTGTCGAACGCGCGGAGGCCAGACGCATCCATGTGTCATGCCGGCAACCGCCGGTGGTCGCTTCGTTCCATGCCGCCTCGACATCCTGCTCATGGAGCAGCATCTCCACCACGAGCGTTGCATCATGTTCGGCGCCCGACTCCGATCCGCGGGCGATCTCGTATGCGCGTTCGCGCAACGTATTCCACGTGCCCGCTTTCGTTGCGGCAGTTTGAAGGGCCGCGAATTCCCTGAGCGATCGGCTGCGTTCGAAGTCGATCAGCATCACCTCGGCACGTCGCACATGATTCCCGCGCCGCTTGTACTCGGCCGTGAGGAACTCGACCATCGCGGCGCAGTCGCCCACGGGCAGCGCCGCGAGGCCGCGCTCGGCCCAGCTCACCGCGTCGTCGCGGCGGTGCGTGTCGGTCAACACGTCGACGATCGCACGAAAGTCGTCCGCTGCCGTCGGATTCTTCGTAAGTGGGGCGAGCGCCAGATCGGTGTCCGCGAACGCGCTCGCATACTCCAGGAGGAAGATCCCCAGGGTTGTCGCACGGATGTAGTTCCGTCCATATCGTACCAACACGGTGGGCGATCCCTGCGCCACATTCAACACGGTCAGGCACTCCGCGCGCAGCGCGGCATGAGCGTCGTCGGCCAGCATGTCCAGGCAATGCGCGATCGCGCGGAACAACTCCGGCGATTCGTTCCGAAGCACGAACGCGAGGATCCGCTTGGCAAGGTTCTCCGGAGTCGGGCCGATGCGTGCCAGCGCGCCGCACCACGCCCCGGCCATGGCGATCAACGCCGGAAGCAGCCCGTCGCCGCGAGCGTTCACTTCGGCGAGTGAGGTGCGCTCCAAGGCGAACTCGATCACGTCGAGCAGTTTCTGTTGGTCGGTACGCGTGCCGACCAACGCCGACAGATCATGGGCCAGCTGGACGATCTCCGCGGCAAATTGGCCGGTTGCGCCGCGGCCTCCCGGCACGTGCGGCACGATCGTCTCCTCGATGTCGCGGCGTATCACGTCGAGGTCGAACGTCTCCATCTCGAAGGCGCCGCCGGGCATGACCTCCGCCGTCGCCGCCATCAGCGCCCCCATGAACTCCGGGTTCGCCTCGGCTTGCGTCAGGATCATCTCGACAAGCATCTCCTTGTCGGCCATCATCAGCATTGCCGTCACATCGTCAATCGTTATCTCGCCGATCGGATTTGCCGCGGCATGGCTTCCGTTGCCGTTGCTCGGAGCTCGGTCGGCTCCGGCCCCGACCACTCTGTCGGAGTCGCGGTTCATCCATGCCAGCGCGGTCGCCACGCAGTGCTTGCAGAAGCGACCGACCGCTCCGTCGTAGCAGGTGCACACGAGCCCGAGCGCGCCGGGCTTGACCAGCAGCCGGGCATGATTCGGCTCCGGAGCGAACACCATCGCGCCCACCTCGTCGTCATACGTGCCGAGCGAGCGAACGCTCCCCGTCTCATAGAGGCGTTTCCCTGCCTCGAAGACCCTGGCGCCGGCCTGTTTGCGGATACCCCGCTCGTTGAGCAATGCGTCGATGGGGTGCGGTTGTGTTGTTCGTGCCATGTCGTCTGTTGCAACCGAGCGAATGTTCGATGGAGTACGGGAGAAGAGAGCCTGAAGATATGGGGAAGAAAGGAAACGGAATGCGCGCAGAAAAAGTCGGAAGGCCGACTGACGGAAGGCCGACTGTCGGAAGGCCGACGGCTGAGCGCAGAAGTCGGACAGCCTGTCGGAACCGCACCACCGCGTTGCCGCCGTGTCGCCCGGAAGTTGTGGGATTGTGGCCTGAGCCGCCGGCTGCATGGACGCGAGAGGATGACGGCTTCGACGGCGGGCGAATGACGCACTGTACGCGCACACTGCGCGCGAGAGGATCGCTTCCTGCGTTCCGGCCCGTCACAAACCCAACGGAGCCGGATGCAGCATCCAGCCCCGTTGTTTTATCATCGCGATATCGAACACGTTCTATGCGCAGTCGATCTTCGTTACGTGGATGAAGATGCAGTTGGACCCATCCAACTGCACGGCTATCAGGAAGCAGTAACCGCACGGCATCTCTACGATCTTCGATCCATCGGCCAGCGTCACCGTCGTGCCGCCGACCGTCACGCTGTTGAACGTGGGAGGAGGGCCGGGCGGGCAACCCTGGTGCGTGTACTCGATCATGCCGCCTGCGTTCACGGTAGTAACCACCGTTCCGGTGCTCCAACTGGTCGTGACGATCATCGGCCAGCATTCGACCGGGGTGTTGTTCCCCACGGCGATGTGATACGTGCAGCAGGTTTGTGCATGGACTCGTTCGGAAGCGCCGGCCAGCACCAGACAGAACAACACCATACATGTTGCCGACAACGTTCGTGCGTTCATGATTCCCTCCGAAGTAAGAGTGAGTATGAGATCGGGGGATAGTGTTTGCGTGGCGGTTTCAGCCCATGCCGGTGCCGAGATGATTGCGCGACCCGGACAGGCAAAGGTATGAAGGTGGCAGGTTGGATCTGCAGGAAAACACGATAACGTGACATGCTGAACGCTCGTACCACGGTCCGGCGCATTTCCGTCCAATTCCCGGGGTTCGGAACACCATGGCTGCGCTGCCGCCGATCATCGGGATCGGGTCGGCGATACCCGTGATGAGGTTGAGTTTCACGAACGCCGGCACGTTCCGCTCGGCGTTGGTGTACGCCGCATATCCGGTTCCGATCCCCCACGCGGCCTTATAGTCCGCGCCGGGACCGAAGAACATCCGCTCGGTGTGGAGATAGAGCCCCTCGAAGATCGTGAACGGGAGCGGGTGCAGGTCCGCCCGGATCGCCCCGCGCGTGAAGGTCTTCCCCGGCCCGACGCCGAGCACCACCCCGCCCGCCTCGGCCGACACGCCCACCACGTCGCGCACCAGATCGACTCCGACGCGCGTCGCCGCCATCGACCACCATGATCATCGTGCGCAGATACCCGCCCGCGTACGGCACCAGGAACCATCGTCCCTTCGGCGCCGCCGGTGCCGGGGCCGTGGTGTCGCCGGGGGGATGTGGGATTGCAGCGTGTGCCGGCGTCTGCAAACAGGCGAGGAGGAGGGCGGTCGTGAGCGTCATGTTCGGTGACACGCGCGGGGTGGGGGTGTAACGGGGGCTATTGTTTCCGTCACAAGCGCCGAAGGCATATCTTCGCCGTGGAACGTGGGATCGTCACCTCATAGCGCCGACATCGTGCGTGGGTGGATATCGCTATCTGGATGTGGTTGCTATACCGATTGTCCTGACGGCCCGATATAGCCGAGTTGTGTCCGAATGGAGTTCCAACAAAGCGCTACTGTGCAAACCTTCGAGATCGAAACAACCCCGGAGCGTTCCGCGTTGATGCGGCGCGTTCGCCAACGGGGCACGGAACCGGAACTCGTCGTCGGACGGTTGCTGCGGAGAAACGGCGCCCACTTCAAGAGCAACACTCGCGGGTTGCCGGGAACGCCCGACTTCGCCAATCGCCGGCACAGGTGGGCAATCTTCGTCCATGGTTGCTACTGGCATGCACATGCCGGATGTCGGTTGTGGAAGATCCCGAAGCGCAATTCCGATTTCTGGTCGGACAAGTTCATCGCCAATCGTGTGCGGGACGATCGCAAGTGTGCCGAGCTTCATGCGCTCGGATTCCAGGTACTAGTGGTCTGGCAATGCCAGCTCGACAACGAGCCGGCTCTGGGTGAAATTCTGATGGCATTCATAGAGCGCGCAATCGATCCTCGTGTCCCGAAGCCGGCCGTTGCGTCGAACGGGCATGTCCCATGTGTCGATGCACCGTTCGAGTCGTACAAGGTAATCGACCGCGACGAGAGCGTCGGCCGACATGTCTTGCGAAGTGATGGCTCCGTCTCGCTGAGTTCGAGGGATGCGTCCGGATCCAAAGAGCGAATTGCGGCGGACCCGGGAGCCTTGTTCGACAAGCTGTTCTTGTGTGGAGTCCCGCTGCATCGGGCGTCGAACCTCGATATCACGGTTCACGTGGCCGATTTGTTCAGCGGTTGCGGGGGGCTCTCGCTCGGGGCACGCGAAGCATGCATGGCGCTCGGCAGCACCTTCGTTCCGGTGTTCGCCGCCGATCTCGACGCGGACGCTGCTGCGGTGTATCGTGGGAACTTCCAGCCTCGGCATTTCCATGCGAGCGACATCCGCGATGTTGTCGACGGCAAGCTGGAAGCACGCACCACGAAACGCGAACGAACGCTGGTGGATGCAATCGGGTCGATCGACCTGCTTCTGGCCGGGCCGCCATGCCAAGGACACTCCAATCTCAACAATCATACACGACGCGACGACGAGCGAAATGCCTTGTACGAACGCGTGGCGCGGTTCGCTCGAGTACTGCAACCCAAGCATGTCGTCATCGAGAATGTTCCCGGAGTCGTTCATTCGAACGATCCGGTCGTTCAGCGAACCCTCGAACAACTCGGTAAAATGGGATATCACGTCGATGCAGCCGTGGTGGATCTCTCGGAGATTGGAGTCGCCCAGCGCCGCCGCCGCCATGTCATTGTTGCATCTCTGACCCGTTCGATCGACATCGGCAGGACCGTGGAAAGATTCCGGATCGACTCCCCGAGAAGCGTCGCCTGGGCGATTCGCGACCTCTCCGGCATCGAATCGGAAGAATCGATCGACCGGCCGTCTCGACACAGCGCCGAGAACCTCGCGCGCATGCGATACCTGATTCGACACGGCAAATACGACCTCCCCAACGAACGACGTCCCGCGTGTCATCGATCGGACGATCATTCCTACAAGTCGATGTACGGGCGAATGCGCTGGGACGAGCCCGCCCAGACGATCACGTCCGGGTTCGGTTCACCGGGGCAGGGGCGATACGTGCATCCGGACCACCCGCGTACGCTGACGCCGCACGAGGCGGCGCGCCTGCAGTTCTTCCCCGACAGTTTCGACTTCTCGGCGGTCGAACGTCGAACGGCGCTGGCGACGATGATCGGGAATGCCGTGCCGATGAAGTTGTCGTACATCCTCACGTTGGAGCTGTTCCGCTGAATGAAAGAGTTCCACTTCACGGTCGATGCCGCATTGCTCGAGGAGCTCGGGGAGCGCCTCGTCGGGCAGCCGCACGTTGCGCTCGCGGAGCTCGTGAAGAACGCGTACGACGCCGATGCTCACGCGGTGCGGATACACCTGGGCGCCGATTCGATCGAAGTGGTGGACAACGGCCACGGCATGACGGAGCACGATCTCGAAACATTGTGGATGCGGATCGGGACACGCCACAAGGCCGCCCAATCCACGAGTCGGGAACTCGGACGTCCGTTGACGGGGGCGAAGGGTGTCGGGCGGTTGTCCATGCAATTGATCGCCGACGAAGTCGAACTCATGACGGTCGCAAAGGGCGAAACCTCTATAGCGCATACACTCGAGGTCGACTGGCCCAAGGCTTCACGTCAGGGAGATCTCATCAATGCCACGGCTTTGTACAGCCAGGCGTCACGTACGGAGAAGTTCCCCGAGGAGAGCGAGCACGGCACACGCATCCGGCTGAAGCGTCTCAAGCAGACCTGGCGAAATGAACAGATCGTCGAGCTCGCGCGTGAGCTCTGGCCGCTGACGCCGCCGTTCCTTCCGAACCCGAGACTTCGCTCGGACGGCGCAGCGCGCTTCGATGTCGAGTTGAAGGCAGGCAACGCCGAGATCGAGGAGAAATTCAGGGCGCAAATGCGTGCCGTGCTGCAGCTTTGGCATGCACGCATCAAGGGAAAACTGACCGCGGGAAGAGGGCCTCGTGCCGCTCGACAAATGTCCATCACCGTCGAGTTCGACGACGGTGAAATGGTCCCGTATTCCTACGAAGCGCCCTCGCAAGCCCCGCGCCACATCGAATTCGAGATTCGGGTGTTCGATCTCCAGCACCGACAACCGTATGGAATTACTGTTAAAGAGGCGCGTGAGTATTTCAATGACTTCGGCGGTGTGCATATCTACGATGCTGGATTCCATCTGCCGTATTATGGCCCGGATACCGACTGGCTCGAGATAGAGATCGATCACTCTCATCGGCTGCAAGCATCCAAGCTCCTGCCAATAGAGATTTATGGGAAGGTGAAGCGAGCGATGAATCACCTTCCGACGAACAGTCGATTGTTCGGTGTTGTCCACATCGACACGGCACTGGAGCGTTCGCACGCGCCCGCGCCACCGCGCGGAGGAACCTCGATCGAGCATCTGATGATCGCGATCACGCGCGATCGCCTGGTGGCGAACAAGGCGTCGGAGGCATTGAGGGACGCAGTACGTACGGCCGTGGACTTCTATGCCGTTCAACAGGCACGTCGCACGTTCGAGAAGGCCCAGGCGAAACGTGCGACCGAACCGCTCCGCAAGAAATTCGAGCGGGTCGAAGAGGTGCTGGATGCCTACAAAGGCGTCATTCCGGTCGAGGCCTATCAGGATCTTCGGATCAACTTGGGGGAGGTGGTCCAGGCCGGCAAGTCGGAGGCGGAGTATGCGGCCGAGCTCCTCGGGCTCTTCGGATCGCTTGCGACCGCGGGCATGATCGCGCTCGCGCACGAGCACGAGGCGAACAAACAGTACGCGGCCCTGGAACGGCTCGCAGATCGGATTACGGGCCTGGCGCAAGGAAGTGGAGGCAGGGCCGGGCAACTCGGCGAGGCCGCCGGTGAAATGCGGGCCTGGGTGAAACGCGCGCGCGAAACGCGGATGATGTTCGCCCATCTGCTCGACGGCGAGAACCGCGACGCACATCATCGTCTTCGTGCCAACGCGGTCGTCGAGGATGTAGTTCACAGGACGAGCGGGATGCTCGCCGGTATCGAGGTCGACACGTCGGGCGTGGACACCTCGCTACGATTCCCCGCCGCTACGAACGCCGAGCTCACCGCCATCCTGCAGAACGTGTTGTTGAACGCCGCCAACGCGTTGCTGGACAGCCAGGTCCGGCGGATTCGAATCCGTTCCGTGGTTTCGTGGAATCGCCGCGCGATCCTCGTCGAGGATACGGGGAGCGGTGTGGACCTGAAGACCGCTCGGGAGCTCTTCAAGCCGTTCGTTCGTGAACAGGAGATCTCCGCCGAACGCCGGGCGCTCGGGTACGGGGGCACGGGATTGGGACTGACGATCGTCAAGGCACTGGCCGAAAGCCGCGGTTGCTCGGTCGATTTCGTGGCGTCGGAGAAAGGATACAATACTGCATTCAAGATCAGTTGGAAGGAGGTGCAAAGTGGCAAAGAAAAGGCGAATCGTGATACTCGATGACGAGAGTGAAGTGCGGTCCGATTGGAAGCGCAATTTGCTCGACATTGCGAGTGTATCCCGAGCGTTTGAAGTCGACATAATGATTGAGGGAGAATTCCGGGAGGCATGGGAAATTCTCAATCGGCGATATATCGGCAGCGGCAAGGGTGCTTTCGAGAGCACGGCGTTCGATACATCGGATATTGTCATCGTGGACTACGATCTGCGATATATGAGCGCGGAACCGTCGTTCCTCACCGGCGAGACGATCGCATATATGGCGCGATGTTATTCCCGTTGTGGAATCATCGTTACCGTCAATCAATTCGGAGGCAATCCGTTCGATCTCACGCTGCGCGGTCATATCGACTCCTACGCCGATTTGAATCTGGGTGCTCGGCAGCTTTTCAACGAAGGACTCTGGACGGATCGAGCGGTAGGCTTCCGTCCATGGTATTGGCCTGTGCTCCCGGATCTCGTGACGAGATTCGGACGCAGACTCGAGGAAATCGATGGCCGTCTGGACGATCCAATCCTGAGCTTCTTGGGAATCGACGACGACGCTGCCTCTGTCATGCCTCGTCACGTGCTGCAGTTCCTCCAACGGGGTTCCAAGGATACCGCCCAACGGCAAACGTTCAAGCATTTCGTTCAGCGTTCCGGGTCGGGGCTCCGAACGCTCAAGGACAAACAGGTCGATTCGGATATCCTTGCTCGTATCGCGGCCGCTCGCATCGGGAAGTGGATCGATCATATGCTCCTGGCACCGCAAGATATCCTCGTGGACGCACCTCACCTGCTCACACGTTATCCCGGACTCCTGTC
>CAZJYH010000051.1:5403-5948 GCA_964549365.1 uncultured Alphaproteobacteria bacterium | reverse complement strand
GGCGACTCTTCGAGTGTGAAGAATTGGAACCTCAGCGTCCGAATGACGATCGATTCCGCCGAAGGCATCCAGTCGGATTTTCTGGAACCGGCCGTGTTCTCGCGACGGAATTGGACGTCGCGCCCGGCTTGGCTTTGGCGTCGTGTGCAAGATCTCGTCGATTTCTCGGATCGACGTTCGCACTTTGTCCGTTCCTCTGCAGATCAGCCGGTTTTTTGTGAGGATGCCTCTCGATTCGTTGATCGGAGCAAGGCTCGGCCGTTTGTCGCGGAGGTCGATTCGCCATTCGCGGACAGATGGACTGTGCATCCAAAGAAGATTGCATCTGGAGATGTTGGCTTGGTCGGCGCGAAGTCCGTTGCGGAGGTATTTGAGAATGTCGAATACCGTCCAAGTATCCGATTTGCGATGTAATCGTATTTCAGAATTGATGCCCAGAGATCATGATAGCAGGAACTTCGAATCAAGAATCTGTGTATTTGCAGGAACTCATTCGCGCCGCTTGGTCGAAACGAAGGGATGTGTCCAAAGACAGGCTGTCGAAA
>CAZJYH010000051.1:442-5377 GCA_964549365.1 uncultured Alphaproteobacteria bacterium | reverse complement strand
GCACCGCATCTTTAGAGATCGAATTACAAGAGCCAGCGAGGGTGATGCCTGCGCCGTGAGATTCATCGACAAACTGGAAGATGTAGAGGGCATTGTTGGGAGGGTCTTGAAGGGCGGGGAGATTGGTGGGCCGACGCCGCTGCTCGAGCTGAAACGTGACGAGAGACATGACCAGGATGTCTTGCCGTATTTGTCGATCCATCTCGATGAGAAGCATCATCGCGTCATGAGATTCCGACTCGTAATTGGAGTGTTCAACAGGGATCAATTGAAAGGCATCATTGGGTATCGGTTCGAAGGCCCGGAGGGCGAGGGACGTCACCATTATTATCATGCTCAACCGATTCGCGGGCTCGAAAAGGGCTGCTCTCTTCCTCGTATAAATCGATGGTTCCCTGATAAAATGCCCACGTTTCCGCTGTATGCGAATAACGACATTGAACTTCTCCTTGCACTTTTGGTTTCATTGGGAGGTCTGAGAGCCCTCGAAGGTTTGAATGTTCGGAATCATGGGCTTAAGCAGAAAATCGACGAATATCACAAGGGATTGACCCGGCATGCCTCGCCTGCATCGTAGGTCGTTTGTTGGTATTCAATCGGAGTTGCCACCCATGAGCTGCCGACCTCGAGAAACTTCAGTTGATGGCTATTCTGGGTATGAGTAAGGGGGATAAGTCCCTCTCGGCTCCCTCCGCGAACACCATGATTGTCCGCCTGCTGGAGAAGCTCGGCTGGGAGGTGCTCAGCCCCGCCCAGGGCCTCGCCGCCCGCGGCGGGATGCGGGGCCGTGTGCTGCTGGAGACGGTGCTCGAGGAGCGGCTGCGCGCCATCAACGGCGTCGAGTATCGGGGCGTGCGGTATCCCTTCACCGACGCCGCGGTGCGCCGCGCGGTCGAGACCCTGCGCGACGTGCGGGATGACGGCGTGCTCGCGGCCAACGCCGCCGTCACCGATCTGCTGCAGCTGGGAACCGTGCAGGAACAGGCGATCGGGGACGATCGGCGCAGCTTTCCGCTCCGCTACATCCACTGGGAGGACCCGGAGGCCAACCGGTATCATTGTATCCCTGAGTATACAGTGGCGGGGCGGCGGCACGACCGTGCCCCCGATATCGTGCTCTTCGTGAACGGCATCCCGATGGCGGCGATCGAGTGCAAGCGGCGCGACCGCTCCGGGAGCCTGGAGGCCGCCGTCGCGCAGCTGGTGGCGTGCCAGGAGCGCGAGGAGGGGATACCGCGCCTCTTCTGGTACACCCAGATGCTGCTGGCGCTGCAGCCGAACGCCGCGCGCTACGCGGTGCCGGGGGCGCATCCGGGGCTCTGGGCCCCGTGGAAGGAGGAGGAGCCGGCGGAGCTGGAGGCCGCGCTGGCCCCGCTGCTGGCGGGGGACGCGCCGGACGGGGGGGACCGGCTGCCGACCGAGCAGGACCGCGCGCTCTACGCGCTCTGCCGGCCGGAGCGGCTGCTGGAGTTCGCCCGCTTCTTCACGCTCTTCGAGGCGGGGGAAAAGAAGATCGCGCGGCACCAGCAGTACCGGGCCGTGGCGAAGACGCTCGCGCGCGTCCGCTCGCGCGACGCGGCGGGGCGCCGCCGGGGGGGCGTGATCTGGCACACGCAGGGGAGCGGCAAGTCCCTGACGATGGTGATGCTGGCGCGCCTGCTGCTGATGGCGCCGGACCTGCCGGGGGCGCGCGTGGTGCTGGTGACCGACCGCGTGGACCTGGACGACCAGATTTGGCGCACGTTCAACGCGTGCGGCGCCGAGACGGTGCAGGCGGCCACGGGGCGGCATCTGCTGGAGCTGCTCGGCGACCGCGGGGTGCGGATCATCGCGACGGTGGTGGACAAGTTCGACGCCGCGTTCGGCCGTGCGCGGCGCGCGGCGGGAAGGGCGGCCGGGGGAGGGGATGACGCCGGGGCGGACCGAGACGCGACGGTGCCGGCGGTGACCGACGCGGAGAACATCTTCGTGCTGGTGGACGAGGGGCACTGCAGCCACTACGGCGCGATGCATGCGCGGATGCGCCGGATGCTGCCGCGCGCCTGCATGATCGCGTTCACGGGGACGCCGCTTCTGCGCGCGGAGAAGAGCACGGCGGCGAAGTTCGGCGGGGTGATCGACGACTACCGGATCGACGAGGCGGTGGAGGACCACGCGGTGGTGCCGCTGCTGTACGAGGGGCGCGAGACGATCTTCGCGATCGATCGCGCGCGGCTTGACCGCGGGTTCGGCCGGATCGCGGAGCCGCTGGCGCCGTATGCGCGGCGCGACCTGAAGCGCAAGGCGGCGCACGAGCCGGCGTTCTTCAAGCTGAAGGAGACGGTGGAGGAGATCGCGGAGGACATCACGCGGCATTTCACCGAGACGTGGGCGGGCACGGGGCTGAAGGCGCAGCTGGCGGCGCCGGACCGGTTCACGGCGATCCGCTACCACAAGTATTTCGAGGAGCGGGGGAAGATCGCGACGGCGGTGGTGATCGCCCCGCCGGAGCGGCCGGAGGGGGAGGCGCCGGAGCCCGAGGAGCGGCAGGAGGTGCGGGCGTTCTGGGAGGCGTTGATGGAGCGCCACGGCCGCGACGAACGGCGCTACGAGAAGTCCGTGATCGCGGCGTTCAAGGGGGCCGAGGGGCCGGAGCTGCTGATCGTGGTGGACAAGCTGCTGGTGGGCTTCGACGCCCCGCGCAACACGGTGCTCTACGTTACGCGGAGCCTGCGCGAGCACGGGCTGCTGCAGGCGATCGCGCGCGTGAACCGGCCGTTCCCCGGCAAGCAGTTCGGCTTCATCATCGATTATCGCGGCGTGCTCGGCGAGCTGGATCGGGCGCTCGGCACGTATCGCGCGCTGGCCGGGTACGACCCGGAGGATCTCGGCCGGACGATCACGGACGTGGAGGAGGAGATCGCCCGGCTGCCGGATCGGCACGCGGCGGTGGCCGATCTGTTCAAGGAGGTTCCGAACCGGACGGACACCGAGGCGCTGCAGCGGTGCCTGTTCGACGACGAGCTGCGCCACAGATTCTATGCGGCCTTCGCGGCGTTCGCGCGCACGCTGCGGATCGCGCTTTCGGCGCACGATCTCCCGGCCGGGCTCACCGACGAGCGGCTGGAGTACTACGGGGCGCAGGCCAAGTTCTACGGCGCGCTCCGGCGGGCGGCCGCGATCCTGTACGCCGAGGCGGTGGACTACCGCACGTTCGAGGGGCGCATCCGCGCGCTGATGGACGCGCATGTGGGGGTGGACCGCGTGGAGCGGACCATCGAGCCGGTGAACCTGTTCAACCTGGAGGCGTTCGAGGAGCGGATGGCGGAGGTGGCGAAGAGTCCGGCGAGCAAGGCGGATATGATCGCCGCTCACCTGAAGCGCGCGATCGCCGAGCGGATGGAGGAGGATCCCGCGCTCTTCGAGCAGTTCAGCGCGATGGTGCAGCAGGCCATCGACGACTACCATCAGAAGCGGATCGACGAGGCGGAGTATCTGCGGCGCGAGCGCGAGGCGCGCGACGAGTTCCTGAGCGGATCGTTCCGCGGGATCCCCCCCGAGCTGCGGAACAACCCGGAGGGGCGCGCCTGCTACGGCATCGTGACGCGCGCGCTCCGGCGGGCCGGGCTCCTCGTGCCGGAGGACCGGGGTGACGAGCGCGATGAGAGCGGGGCGTCCGACGGCGCGGCGCGCATCGCCGGGCCGCTGCCCGGGCGCGTCGGCGCGGACCTCGCGGCGGTGATCGACGCGGAGAAGTCCGTGGACTGGCGCGACGACCCCGACGCCGAGAAGCGGATGTGCAATGCGATGGAGGATTACCTGCTGGATCTCGGCCGCGAGCTGGGCGTGCGGATCGATTACGACACGATCGACGGGATCATGGCGCAGGCGATCAGCGTGGCGCGGGCGTTGGGGTAGGTGATATGATGCGAACGGGAAAGACGACGATCCACGAAATCACCTACGGCAACGAGCGCATCGGCTTCACTGTGGCGCGTTCACCGCGTCGCACGCTCGGTATCACCGTGGCGCCGGGCGGGGCGGTGCACGTGACGGCGCCGAAGGGGGCGCGGCTTGCGGCCGTACGCGCGGCCGTGCTGCGCCGTGCGGCGTGGATCGTGGGGCAGCGGGAGCGCGCGCGCCGTGTTCCGGCGGAGCCGCCCGCGAAGGAGTACGTGCCGGGTGAGACGCATCGCTGGCTGGGGCGCGGGCATCGATTGAAGGTGCACCCGGTCGCGGCGGCGCCCGAGCCGGGGCGCGAGTGCGTGGTGCGCGAGCGGGCGTACCTGCACGTTTACTCTCGCCGGCCCGGGAGCCCCGGGCGCACGCGGGAGCTGCTGGAGGCGTGGCGCCGTGCCGAGGCCCGCCGCGAGCTGATCGAACGTTTCGAGCGGTGCCTGATGCGCATGCGCCGCCACGGCGTGGAGGGCGTGCGTCCGGCCGTGCGCGCCATGCGCAACCGCTGGGGGAGCTGCTCGCCGAGCGGCCGTGTGCTGCTGAACCCACGGCTTGCCGAGGCCCCGCCGGCCTGCATCGACTATGTGATCATCCACGAGCTGTGCCACGTGCTGCACCCGCACCACGGCCCGGCGTTCGAGCGCCTGCTCGGCGCCGTGCTGCCGAACTGGCGGATGCTGAAGGAGAGGTTGGAGGGGGGAGTATAATCAAGGCCGTTATGCCCAACTACGATTTCCATACGCTGTCGCCTATCGACTTCGAGCATCTGGTTCGTGACCTGTTGCAAGTTGCCTGGGGCGTCCAATTAGAGAGCTTCGCTCCCGGGCCGGATGGCGGCATCGACCTTCGACATGTTTCAGCGAACGGTACCGTGACAGTTGTCCAGTGTAAGCATCGGCCGAATGCTACGTTTTCTCAGCTGCTGAGTGAATTGCGGAGAAAGGAGCTGCCCAAAGTCCGGAAATTGAACCCGCAGCGGTATGTCGTCGCTGTGTCTCA
>CAZJYH010000051.1:0-432 GCA_964549365.1 uncultured Alphaproteobacteria bacterium | reverse complement strand
TCAGAGTTTGACACCGGCACAAAAGAACAAGGTCGTTCAGTTGCTTCAGACCTGGATGCGTTTGCCAAGTGATGTATTCGATCGCGAATCCTTGAACAACCTGCTTGGTCAACACGAAGAAGTTGAGAGAAGAATGCCCAAACTCTGGATGGAAAGCACTGTTGCCCTTAAAAAGTTGCTGGAAGACAAATTCAAAACAAGAGTGCAACGCTTCTCTGAGATAGAGCTTTCGCGTATTCAGCGTCGGGCGCGTCTGTATGTCCGCAATGAGAGCTTTGATGAGGCGCTGAGAATCTTGGAGGAGTTCGGGACCTGCATCATTGCTGGTAGTCCCGGTATCGGGAAGACCACGCTTGCCGACATGCTCGTCCTCGATCAGGTCAACGGACGTCTCGCGAGGTTCGACAAGAAGGGGAAGCTCCAGCGCACCAT
>CAZJYH010000050.1:0-14783 GCA_964549365.1 uncultured Alphaproteobacteria bacterium | reverse complement strand
CTATCGTTACACCTTGGCCGGCACCGAAGTATCGGCCCTGCTGGGACGCATGCCCTCGGCGGTGGGATACCAGCCGACGCTGGCCACCGAGATGGGCGCCCTTCAGGAGCGGATCGCCTCCACGTCGAAGGGTTCGATCACCTCGGTGCAGGCCGTGTACGTGCCGGCCGACGACCTTACCGATCCGGCCCCGGCGAACACGTTCGCTCACCTGGACGCCACGACGGTGCTCTCGCGCGCGATCTCGGAGCTGGGGCTGTACCCGGCGGTCGATCCGCTGGAGTCCACCTCCACGATCCTCACGCCGGATGTCCTCGGCCAGCGCCACTACGATGTGGCGACCAACGTGAAGCAGATCCTCCAGAAGTACAAGGAGCTGCAGGACATCATCAACATTCTCGGCATCGACGAACTCTCCGACGAGGACAAGCTTGCCGTTGCGCGCGCCCGCAAGATCCAGCGCTTCTTCTCGCAGCCGTTCTTCGTGGCCGAGCAGTTCACCGGATTGCAGGGTCGCTATGTGAAGGTGGAGGACACCATCGCCGGATTCGAGGCGATCCTCAACGGCGAGGGAGACGATATGCCGGAAGAAGCCTTCCGATATGTCGGCACGTTCGACGAAGCGCGCGAGAAGGCCGCCAAGATGCTCGAGGTTGCATAATATCTGAACCGGGTGGCGGGGAGCAGCACGAGCACGAAGTCGACTGCTCCCTTTCCCCGATCTCTCATCAATTTGGGCTATGAGCGAGAAGACGTTTCATGTGGAGATCGTGACGCCGCGAAATCAGGCGTATGCCGGCGAGGCAACGCTGGTGGCGCTTCCGGGCGTCGCCGGGCCGTTTCAGGTGCTCTTCAACCACGCGCCGATTCTGGCCCAGCTCGATGTGGGCCTTATCCGCATCGTCGACGCCGACAACAAGGAGAAGCGGTTCGCCACGTCCGGCGGGTTCATGGAAATGAACCACAACAAGATGACGGTGATCGCCGAGACCGTCGAGATCACCGACGAGATCGACCCGGCACGCGCCGAGGCGGCGCTGAACCGCGCCCAGCAGCGGCTGGAGCAGGCACGGGCCGACCGCGCCGCGGGGATCGACACCGCTCGGGCCCAGGCCTCGCTTGCACGCGCGGTCAACCGCCTGAAGGTGCTCGGCCGGATGTAGTAGAGGCATCGTGCCGCGATATATGGCGGGGGCGTTCGCACAACTGCGGACGCCCCCGTTTCTTTTCGAACGCATGCCGACGATCGGATGCTCCGCCGCTTGGTTCGTGCGTTTCAGGACGATGTTTTGCCCGCTCGACATTTATGACCTGCCTTCTCGAATAGCCGTTCGGGGGGGCGCATAAAATTATCTGCGCAGTTTTCGCCGTTCCGGCGTCATTCCGGACACAAGATTCCTTTCGGGCCGTTGGAATTTGTTGTGTTCGGCGCTATGTTCTCAACAAAGATTTCTGCTCCCCTCCCTTCACCCATCTATTTTTGTTGGAGGAGCATCGTGTTAGTACGAAGGCGCATAATTACGTTGTCGGCCTTTGTGGTCCTCGTGGGTTCCGGCACAGCCATCGCACAGCAACGGGTAATCCCGGACAGTCTTTGGGTGACGCTGGACGATGATACGAGCAGTCTCGCCCGCATCAACGGAGCGGGGCAGATATTCCCGGCCGAATGGTTCGTATCCGGCTACAAGTTCCAGATGTACACCGATTCCACCTGCGAGACCGACTATGAGATCACCGCGTTCAAGGTCAACGATCATCGCTGGAAGCTCCGGAACTGGAAGAAGCGGCGCACGATCAACGCCGAGGCCGATATCCTGAGCTACAACAGCCGGACGGTCGACACAACGCTGCATGCGGGCGACGTGGTGTCGTTCGCACGGAACCTCTCATGGTGTGATCCACGCGTCGGCATGACCGACACCAACAACTACAAGTCCTTTGATACCCTGACGTATTCGGTGGAGTTGGTGCGCTCGAGCGACAGCGCCCGCATCGCGCTCCTCGACAGCATCGGCATGATGCCGCGCGTTACCACCGGCGCCCCGACCATCTTCGGCATGCGGCCGATCATTGCGCTCGTCGACTGGACGGTGCCGGCCTCGATCGACAGCGTGCGCGCGTTCGTCCGTGTGCGCGTTCGTGCGCGCGGATCGGGCGAATACCACTTCACGCGATCCGAGACGATTCGAGTACACAAGTGGCGGCAGCCCCCCGCTCCGATCTGGGTGGAGTATCTCAAGTACCTCGGGCAGGACTACGCGGGCAAACCGGTTGTCTCGACAACGGAATCGGCGGCGACATCGGGGCTGTTGACAATACGCGCGACGGGTGACGGCAACGGCATCACGGCGGACTTCGCCACGGCGCCGAACGGCGGGTCAACATCCGTTGCGATCTACGACGGCGCGGGCCGGTTGTTGTTCGCCCCGTACAGCTCACCGGCCTCGGAGGGGCGGCGCGAACTCATCACCCATCGCTTCGAGTCCAGCGGGCTCTATCTCCTGTGCCTGTTGCACGATGGCCGCCCAGTCGCCACGCGCACCATTACGGTAGGGAGGTAGGCCATGACGCGACATACATGCAGTCTCTTCGCATCCGCGTTGTTCGTGCTCGTAACGGCCTCCTCTCCGGCAGCTGCGCGCGGGCAACGCATACCGCTTCCGCCGACGTTCAGCGGTGGCAATGCCGGCGCATGGCTGGGAAGCGGTCCGCTCTTCGGGTTTGATACGCCACTCGGCTTCGACTTCCCTGGAGGGGCCGGCTTCGGTAGTCCGACCGGCTCGGAGTGGGATCCGATCGGCAGCAATCCCGGCGGCGGGAACGGCAACTTCCCATGCCCCGGCGATTGCTGGGAGCCTGTCCCCGTCGGCCCCTGCACACCGATGTGCGATTGTTATCCGAGCGACCGGTTGTTGGGAGAAAATGAGTGCATGAGAATCGACAATCCGTTTCTGGGAACGGCGCCCGGATGCAACAAGGACGAGTTCCAACTTGGCTGCAAGTACCCGTGGCCGAACGCTCTCTGTGGCTCACAAAAGACGGGCGCCCCGTCATGCGAGACCGGGCGCCCGTGTTCATTCAGCACCCACCACCCTACTCTATCATCCCCAGCTCGCGCGCGCGCAACAGCGCCTCGACACGGTTCGAGGTCTCCAGCTTGTCCATCAGGTTGGCCACATGCGTCTTGACGGTGTTGAGTGAGATGTAGGTTTTCTCGGCGATCTGCCGATTCGACAATCCCAGCCCCAGCAGCGTGAGGATCTCCAGCTCCCGGTTGGTCAGCGGGACGATGTCCCCGCCGCCGCCGCGCTCCTCCTCGGCAACCTCCACGACGTCATCGAGCCCACAGGCACCGCACACGGCGCTCAGGAATCCATCGCGGGTGCCGAGCCTGCGCCGCGGCCGCCGACGGTACAGCGCCAGCAACCGGGTGACGTACGGGCGCGCCTCGGCGAACGGCGCGATGAAACGCTCCGCCTCCGCGGGCGCAAGCGCCGCCTCCAACGCGTGCATGGCGCCGTCGTCGTCGCCATGCTCGGCGGCGATGACGGCACGCCAGGTCAGTATGCGAATGCGGTACAGTTCGAGGCCCCGCTCGACGGCCTCCTGTTCCAACGCGGGGAGCATGGCCTCCGCGTCGTCGAGGCGGCCCAACGCGAGCAGCACCTCGATCCGCAACATGCGCTCGTACATCCGCATGAAGTAGTTGCGCTGCGGAAGCTCGTGGCTCTGCGGCCCGAAGTATCGATCGTCCCACGCCGCAAGCCTCTCGCGATCACCATGATGCAGGCCCATCACCACCGAGAGCTGATCGGCCACCGACTGGAACCGCATCGCGTAGCCGGGGACGGTGATTCCCTGCGTCTCGGCGAGCAGCGCCTCGGCCCGCTCCCAGTCGCGACGGGCCACGGCGATGTCGAACAGTATGCGGTTGATCTGGATCACCCCCGTGTTCTTGTGTCCCGACAGCCCCTTCGCCTTCAGGGCCTCGGCTTCGGCTTCGTCCAGCCGGTACTGTTCATACAGCGTTGCCGACTTCAGCTCGCAAACCAGGCCGACCGGTGTTATCAAACCGGCCACGGATTCGGCAAGCGCCTCTGCCTCGTCGAGCGATGCGTAGGCGGCCTCCAGCCTCCCCAGTCGCAGCAACTGCCGGCCGATGTTGATGAGCGAGACGTAGATGGTGCGGGGGTCGTTCACACGCCGGCCGTGGGCACCGGCACGCTCGTACATGACCAGACTCTGCTGCACATCCCCGCGCGAATAATGGGCGTCGCCGAGCAGGGAATAGAACATGCCGTGAGTGGTCACCCAGCCGTAGCCGGGATCGTTCGGCGCACGCTCCGGGATGAGCTTCAGCGCAAGCCCGATATGCTCGATCACGCTCTCGCTTTCGCTTCGGTCACGGGCGGCAAGGCCGCGTATGGTGGCCACCTGGCCGCGCAGCTCGTTCGCCTCCTGCTCGTCGGCAAATCCGCCGTCGGCGTCGAACAGCTCCAACGCGCGGCGCGCGGCCGCGGCCGCTTCGTCCATGCGTGCGCTGAATGCGTCGTCCCACGCCTCCAGCACCGACAACCGGGCGCTGCCGTCGATGCGCTCGCGCGGCACATGTTGCAGCCGCGTTCCGATCAGCGCCTTGGGATCGCCGGAGAGGTCACGCCAGTGCTGCTCGATGATCGCCGCCAGCAGTTCGGTATCCCCGGCCTGCGTTGCGTGCTGAAGCGACTCGCGCAACAGGCCGGCATCGTTGAACCATCGGGCGGCACGATGATGCAGGTCGGCCATCCGTTCGGGGGAGTCCTTCAGGCGATGGCGCAGCAGATCCGCGAAGAGATGGTGATAGCGATGCCACTCGCGACGGTTGTCCAGCGAGATGAGAAACAGGTTGGAGCGCTCCATCGTGGCCAGCAGCGCCGTGCCGTCCGGATAGCCCGTCACCGCCTCGGCGAGCTGGGCGGTGAACCGATCGAGGATCGAGAGCTTCACCATCGCCTGCTGAATATCCTCGGGCTGACGGCGGATCACCTCCTCGAGGAGGAAATCGATGATGTAACGATCGGCGCCGGTGAAGGCTTCGATGAAGCTCTCCACATCGTCGCGATTGTGCAACGACAACGCCGCCATCTGCAGACCCGCCACCCATCCCTCGGTTTTCTGCTGCAGGCGCTCCAGGCTCTCCCGCGAAAGCTGCACCCCCACCTGCTGGTTGAAGTACTGGCCCGCCTCGTCGACGGAAAATCGCAGGTCGGCGGCACGGATCTCCAGCAACTGCCCGCGCACGCGGAGCCGCGCAAGCGGCATCGGCGGGTCAACGCGCGTGGTAACGATGCAGTGGATCTGCGGCGGTGCATGCTCGATCAGATACAGCAGGCCTTCGTGAATCGCCGGGTTGTCGATCACATGATAGTCATCCAGCACAAGCACGAACTCGCCGTCGACCGACAGGATATCGTTGATCAACGCGGCCAGCGACGTCTCGAGCGGCGGCATCGGACTGGTGCGCGCGGCCGCGCGGGCAAATTCCCCCACGTTCGGATGAAGCGTCCGGATCGCTTCAACCAGGTAGGCGAGAAATGTTGCGGGATCGTTGTCCGTATCGTCGAGCGATACCCAGGCGGCTGAGAAGCCGCTGCGCGCAATCCAGGCGCTCACAAGCGTCGTCTTGCCGAAGCCCGGAGGCGCCGATATCAGCGTCAGCTTCCGCCGCGTCAACGACTCCATCAAAGCGGCGGCGCGATCGCGTCGAACAAGGTTCGGCTGCGGACGCACCACAAACAGCTTCGTCCGAAGCAGGGCAGGATTCTTGTCGGACATACGGTGACGGGCTTCTAATCATCAAGGTTCAGCGGCGAAAGATACCTCGCCGTTCAACAACAGCGAAGCACCACCCGACGGTGGTGCTTCGCATGCTCGCATCGCTTTGGGGAGACCAGGCCGCGCTCAGAGCATCAGCCCGAGCAGGGCGATCGCCCAATCGAAGGCGATGCCGTCCGGATGCGTTCCGCCCCGTTCGAGCGGTGATCTGTTTCGCCCGCCGCCGGACGGCCGGACACGATCGCCGACACGTTCCCGATTCACCCGCCTGACGCAGCGAGCGCGCCGCCGGTGAACCGCGTGCGACCGGCGCGACTCCGTTCGGCTATCAACCGTCACTGCACGCTCCAGTGAACGTTCGAGAACTTGCCGTTGGTCACCACGATGCTGTCGCCGTCGGCATTCTTCGCGATGAAGTTGAACACGCCGCTGAACAGGCGCCCGGCCTCGTCGAACTTGTCCACCACGATACGCCCACTGCAGCCGGGGCGACTGGTGGTGTATTCGTCGTTGTTCCACTTCAGGATCGCCGAGGCCGCGCCCGACGCATCACCCACGTTGTAGGTGCCGGTGCCGTCCGCTTCGACGTTGATGGTCAGAACATCGGAGCCCTTCGCTCCCACCATGGTCACCTCGCTCGGCGGAACCACGCGCGTTGCCGTCGGCGAGCCCGCATTCCAGGCGCTTCCGTTCACGTAGGCAAGCAGCTCGGGCGTCACCGACGGGCTGCTGGGGCTGTCGTCGAGGAAGCAGCCGGTGATCGTGGTACCGAGAACCAGAAAGGTCATCATCAATGAAAAGAGATCCTTGCGCATTGTCGTGCTCCTGTATGTCGATGTGTTTGATTGACTGAGTGTCTGCGTTATTCCTGATCGCCGTCGCCCGCTCCTTCGCGCGATTCATCGGCCCGCGTGGCGCCGCCGGAGGGATTCCCCTCATCCGGGTCGCCGGCCGCAACCGTCAACAGGCGAAGGCCGAGACGGTGGATCGTGGCGATGGTACCGTGCAGCGCCGATTGGTCCGGCAGGTAGCCCGAAAGCTGCGTTCCCTCGTCATCCACGGTAAGACGCATTCCGTTGAACCACTCCTCCCAACGGGGAGCCAGCTTCTCGCGAATGCGAATCGTCCAGTATGTGCCGGAAGGCTTGTCGGTATCCATCGTGTCCATCCTCTTGGAGTCGTCGGTTCGTCGAGCGGGGAGACATGACCGTCGCTCAACAGTAGCAAACGTAGCGGGCGGGCGGGATGAGGTGGGTCATCCCATCGGGTGATTCACCCGGGGTGATTTTATCGCGATGCTCCGTAAGGCCGGGGGACAAGTCGGCAACGGCATTGCCGCCCATGTCACCATGCGGGTGAGGGATGCCGGGCCGGCACCCTAACGCAGGCGAGATCGCCACGTCGTCGCCGGTCCCGACACGTCGGGACGGCTCCTCCTCGCGAAGACCCCGGTTGTTCCTTGCCCAGGAACAGCGCACACGTGCGTCACTTGGCTCACGAGAACCCGGTTGTTCCTTTCCGGGGAATGCTGCATGGCCGACGGCATCGGCCTCCACGCCATGTCGCGGGCCCGGACGGCACGCACGCGGATCGCCCGGCCGCATCAACACGGAAGCCCCCGGGCGGCAGATGCCGCGTCCGGGGGCTTTCGTGTATATCGCATCTATGTTCTATCGGCCCGTGGGCCTACTCTGTTCCTTGCCCGTCCTCGAGAAAGGAGGAGCGGGCGCTTATCCGCCGTCGATCTATGTTCTATCGGCCCGCATGGGCCTACGGTTGATATGGTTCGCCTGCCCCTTCGGAGGGCCGGCAATCGATCCGATTCGGTCGGCGAAGAGTCGCTCCCGCCGATTTGAGCGGCCGGCCCCGGGGTGTGAGGCCGGCCCTCGATCTATATGATATCGGCCGTCATCGGCCTACGGTTGTTTCATCCCCCGTGGCGGCCACGGCCGCAACGGATCACGGTCGACTATTCCTTCACGAGCTTTCCGATCGCCGTGCGGTCGTTCACCGACAGGTGATAGTACCAGACGCCCGCCGGCAGTGCCGCGGCATCGAGCACAACGGTGTGATCACCCGCCTCCACGTCCCCTTCGAATGCCACGTTCACCGTCTCGCCCAACGTGTTGACGATCGTGAGCTTCACGTGTCCGCTCTCCTCCGTCGTGAAGCTGACCGTAACGTCACCCACGGACGGATTCGGGAACGCCCGCAGGTTGAACGCGAGGCCGCGCCCTGTCTGCACGCCGGCGTGCACGCCGAGCACATCGTTGAACTCCGCACGGAGAACGCTCGATCCGCGTGTGCCCCCCAGGAGCGTCGAGCCGGCAACCACCATGTTTCGCATCTGCGCGTCCCGCGGGAATCGGTCGGAGATATCGTTCCACGCGGCGCCCGTCTTCACGAAGGCACGGGTGGGCCGGATCGAATCGGCGGGGGCACCGTCGGCCGCAAAGACCACAACGCGGCCGTTGACGAGCGAAAGGCCGTCGATGTACCCCATCCCGTCGAGTTCCAGATCCTCCCGGCTCCACGTCTTGCCGTTGTCCGTGGATCGGAACAACAGCTCCGCGTTGGCGAGATAGAACTCCATGCCGGTCGCGAGGATGCGCGCGGGCATCTCGGGGAACGGCAGCTCCAGATCGGCAGCATGCCAACTGAAGGCGAAGTCCTCGGAGTAGTAGATGCCGTCACCGGCGGCGGCCACGACGCTCCCGCCGTTGGCGCCGAGCGCCGCCACGGCCGCATGCTGATCCCCCTCCACCAACGGCAGACCGTCGGCGGCGGGCTCCCATGTCTCGCCGTTGTCGGTGGAGCGGAACAGTCCGCCGGTCGGCATCCGGGCCGCCTCGAAGAAGGTCGAGGCGCCGGTCCCCACATAGAAGAACCCGGCCGACGAGGCCATCGCGGAGACGTTATCCCAGCCGTTCCCCACGCCGGCGCTGATGTCGGCCCATGTGGTGCCGGCGTCGGTGGAGCGGATCACCATGTTCTCACGCGGCGCATTCAACCCCGCGATCATGGTGTTCCCCTCGTGCGCCAGCCGGTTGGCAGCGTACGGCATCGTGCGCCTCCATGTGGTGCCGCGATCGTCCGTTGCATAGATGCCCCCGGGCGTGCCGACCAACGTCCGTTCGCCGACCTGCGCAACATCGGCGATGTAGTGCGCGCGAAGCCCATCGTTGAGCGACTCCCACGTATCGCAGCCGTCGTCGGTGGCATACACTCCGGTGGCACCGCCGATCATCAACTGAAGCTGAGGATTGTTCGAGACCAACGCGATCGTCGCGTCGCGTTCTGCGCTCTTCCGGCTCCAGGTGCCGCCGCTCAGGCGGTAGACACCATCCTCGGCGGAGGCCCACAACCCCTTGCTGCTGTAGAGCAGTTGTGAGATGAACGGCAGACCGTTGGTGCCGTCGAACCCGGCGTTCAGTTCCGACCAGGTTGCACCGCGATCGTTCGATCGGAAGATGCCGAGACCACCTGTCGCCACCACGATGGTATCGTCGTAGATCTCCAGTGCGCTGATCAGCATCGGGCTCCCGTCGCCGGGCGTGAGCGTGTCCCACGTGCGGCAATCGTCGCGGCTTATCAGCACCCTGGAGCCGGCGGTGCCGATGGTCACGACGGCAACGCTCGAACCCCGCGCAACGAAGTTGAGGATCGCGATGCTGTCGCCGAAGGCGGCGGCCTGATTCCAGGAGATGCCGTTGTCCATGGACTTGAACACCTGGGATTGACCGGCCGCGTACAGCCCAACGCCGTTGCGCCCCATCGTATAGGAAGCCGACGGGAGCGGCAGCGGTTGCCAGCTCAGGCCGTTGTTGGTGGATCGGTACAGGTTCTCCGCATCCGACGCGAAATAGGCGCCGCTCAGATACCATAGCCGTGTCGGGCTGACGCCTTCCAGGCGCTCCCAACCCGTGCCGCTCCAGCGATGGACGCCGCCGTCCCACCCTTCGGTGAGCACGGACAGACCATTGCCGGCCAGCGCAAGGACGGTTGCGCCCTGCGGACCGGCGGTTGGTTGCCATTGCGCGGAGGCCGGCAGCCAGGCCGCCATCAGCGCAAGCACCATTGATACGAATCGTGTCATGATATTCTCCACACTACATCTCTATTTGTCTGTTCATGTTCTCGGCCGGGCAACTCGGCCTGAGGGCGACTTCGCGGCGCGAAGGCGCTCGAAGTCGGCATGTGTTCGCCCATGTGCTGCGAACGGCTGCAACATGCGGGATGAGGCGGGTGAGGTGGGTCATCCGATCGGGTGAGATGAGGGGGTGATTTTGCATCGGTGGGCCGGAGGGCGGAGCATCGGGAACATCGCACATGCAGGATCGACGGGATAGCGGCCGACACCGGGTGGATGCGGCAACGCAACGGAGGCGACGTGCATCGCCGGCACACACATCCTCACACTTCCCGGTGGAACTCCATGACACAGATCCTTGTACAGATCTGCCACCGTGGGTATGTTTGCCTAGTAAGACTCAGTCTAAATAAGAATTCACTCGATGATCGCGACGGCAGAGAAACGCGCCCGGGAACAGTTCACCGAATTCCTACGTGACGGCAACTACCGCATCACGTCGGAGCGGTTCGAGGTATTGGCTCAGGTGCTGAAGATCGACGACCACTTCGATGCCGACTCGCTCTATCTTCAGCTGCGGGCCGAGGGAAGCAAGGTTTCGCGGGCAACGGTCTACAAAACGCTGACGTTGCTGCATCAATGCGGCCTGGTCTCGCGCTACATGTTCTCGCCGGGCGAGTTCGCGCAATACGAAAAGACGGTGGATCGCCCCTGCCACGATCACATGGTCTGCACGAAGTGCGGAAGGATCATCGAGTTTCCGAACGGGAGCGTGCGATACCTGCAGAAGCAGATCTGCGATCTCCACGACTTCCAGGGGACGTATCATACGCTGCAGATCTTCGGCGTCTGCTCCGACTGCCGCCGCAGCAAGCGCAACGGTACGGCCGGCGGCGCGAACGGGATATCGAACGGCGCGGGCAACGGCACCAACGGAGCGGCCGTGAGCACCAACGGAGCGGCGCCGACGGAGCCCCACGAGCACCGGAACGGCACGGCGGAAGGGAGCACTGCCGGACACCGAATCGCCGCGGAACAATTCGTCGAGGAGAGCGCATGAGTGATTCCCGATCGCTTCTGGACGCCCGGCGCGGCATGCACGGGATCATCCGTTCCCTCCCCCCAAGCCCGGAACTCCGTTCGCAATGCATCCGTCTCGGGCTGAACGTCGGCGCCCACTTCCTCTGCATCGAACGGCTCCCGGGGGGCACGATCGTTCTGGAGACCAATCGCCAGGAGATCGCGCTCGGCAACGCGTTGGCGAAGGAGATCGCCGCCGATTTGCACCCATGAACCGAAGCGGACGGCGCCCCTTCCGCGACCCGCACGATACTCCGTGTCCGCTTCGCGCCTCGTTTCCCCCGATGCCCGCCCCCCGCTGCTCCCGTGGTGGAACGCCCACACAGGCAGGCTTCTCCGGGGCATTGCTCCGTTGCACGGAAGGCGGCTCCTTTCGGTATGATGGTATGCTTCTCATGATCGACCAACGACACAGAATCGATGAGCAATAGTCCCTCCCTCACTCCAGATGACCTGACCGAGGCGATACCTCACGCACATCATCGCCATGTCGATACCAGCGCGGCCCGATTCCTCAGCCGGACCAAGAAGAAGCTGGTGCTTGTCGGCAACCCGAACGTCGGCAAGTCCGTGTTCTTCAACTTCCTCACGGGCCTGTACGTTGATGTCTCCAACTTCCCCGGCACCACGGTGGAGGTTTCCCACGGTGAACACTCGAAGTTCGCGGTGTACGACACGCCCGGCATCTACGGCGTCAGCTCCTTCAACGATGAGGAACGCGTGGCCCGCGACATCATCCTCGAGGCCGATGTGGTGCTCAACGTCGTCGACGCGGTGCATCTGGAGCGCGATCTGTTCCTGACGCTGCAGCTGATCGACATGGGAAAGCGGATGGTCGTGTGCCTGAACATGATGGATGAGGCACGAGACAGAGGGCTGACGATCGACGTGGCCGAGCTTTCGAACCGCCTCGGTGTGCCGGTGCTCCCCACCACGGCCGTCCGCAAGGATGGATTCGACAAGCTGGACGCACACCTGACGCAGGCCTGCACCGGCAAGGCGGACCCCTCGCTGCATCGACGCCTTCACGATCTGCTCGATCGAGTCGGCTCGCAGGAGGAGGCGCTGATGGTGCTGGAGGGTGACACGGTGATCGCCGAGCGCCACGGCATCGCTCCCGGCGACGACCGCGAACCGATCTATGTGGAGCGCCGCAACCGGGTGAACCGTCTGCTCGACAAGGTGGTGACCGCCGCCGAGCGGAAGCGGACGATCTCGACGATGCTCGGGCGCATCTCGATCTCCCCGATGCTCGGGTTCCCATTTCTCGCGGTGGTGCTGTATGCCATCTATCTCTTCGTAGGACAGTTCATCGCACAGGATGTGGTGGGCTACACCGAGGGGACCCTCGGCAATCGCATGTTCGATCCGTTCGTGCGCGATCAGGTGTCGCGGTTCGCGGCGGTGGATATCACGGTGGAGCGTGTGGGACACGATGCCGCCGGCGAGGAGATCGCACTCGAGTCGCGCACGTTCAGTTTCCCCGACGGCACCGACTCGAACATCCCGTTGCGCGGCGCTATGGAGCAGTATCGCGGGCTCGGCATCAACAATCTCACCTACAAGTTCTCCTCCCCGGTGGCCGTGGTCTTCTTCGGCGAGTTCGGTGCGTTCTCGATGACGGTGACCTATCTGCTGTTTCTCCTGCTGCCGCTGGTGCTCGGATTCTATCTCTCGCTCTCGATCCTCGAGGACTCCGGGTATCTCCCGCGTCTGGCCACGTTCGTGGACCGCTCGTTGAACGGGCTCGGATTGAACGGACGCGCGATCATCCCGCTCATCCTCGGCTTCGGCTGCGTGACGATGGCCACCATCACCACGCGGCTGCTCGGAACCGATCGCGAGAAACGGATCGCGACCACGATCCTGCAGTTCGCCATCCCCTGCTCCGCGCAGTTGGCGGTGATCGCGGCGCTGCTGGCAACCGCCGGCATGAAGGCGACGCTGATCTATGCGGCGGTGATCCTGACCGTGTTCATCGCAATCGGCACCGTGCTCGACCGCGTATTGCCGGGAACGTCCTCGCCGTTGCTGCTCGATCTGCCGCCGATGCGCCTGCCGCGCATGCGCAACGTGTTGCAGAAGACGTGGGTGAAGACCCTGAACTTCATGAAGGAGGCCGCACCCTGGTTCTTCGTGGGCGCGCTGGTGGTATCCATACTGCAGGTAACGGGATTGCTGGATATCTGGGTACGGCTGGTGGCGCCCGTCACCACCAACTGGCTGCACCTTCCGGCCGAAGCGTCGACGGCGTTCGTGATGGGGGTGGTGCGGCGCGATTTCGGAGCAGCGGGCCTGTACGGTATGAACCTCTCGCCGATGCAGGTGGTGGTGGCGCTGACGACGATCACGCTCTTCGTTCCCTGCATCGCCTCGCTGATGGTGATGTTGAAGGAGCGCGGAACGCGTGAGGGACTGGTGATATGGGCCGGAAGCTGGGTGCTGGCATTCGGCGTCGGCGGCCTCGTGGCGCTTATCGTGATGTGACCGATGCTCCGGGCACGTGCGCAATAGAACCGCGCCGGGGGCGTCCACCGATGCACTCGATACCGATGCGCTGATCTCCCCGATACCATGAACGCCTTGTAGCTCAAGCAACCCGGCATGCTCTTCAGGAAGAAGTCCCTCCCCAAGCCCCCCGCGGCGCACACCGGCGCCGCGCACACCGGCGCGTCGAACGGCACGGGGGCCGCGCTTCCGGAGTTGCCGCTGCTCAACGGCACGGGGAACGAGGCGCTCGATCGGAAGCTCGAACTGGAGGCGCGCATATGCCCCACCTGCAGCTACCGCATCACCAACCCCATGAACGACCGCTGCCCACGCTGCTTTACCACGGTGCCGCTGAGCGAGCACACGAACTGTGGTGAGTGTTCCCACCAGGGGAACTGTACATACGCCGGCGGCCCGGGGATCGAAGGAACGTGATGCGGGGAGCGTGATACGGCGTGCGTGATACGGCGTGATGCAGGGTGCTTGTGGTGGGGTGTGATGCGGGGTGTGACTTGGCGGCTTTGCGCCTTTGCGTGAGCCATTATCCATCGCTCGCGCGACCCGCTGCTCACCACGGCATCGAAGATCGCTACCATCATCGCTGCAGTTCCTCCGCCACCATCCGATGGATCAACCGCCGTCCACTCGTCGTACCGGAGACCACCGCCGCAGTCACCGTTTCCCCGTGCCGTATCCCTTGCGTTCCTCCACGCCCTTGGCGGTGCATTGCGTCCGGACGCGTGACGACGTACAGGAAGAAGTTGGTAGTTGGGGGCAGCAGGCCGCGGCGTGTCTCACGTCCGCGCATCCTTGGGGACGCCGAGCATCCCTTCGTAGACATCGATCTGCCCAAGCAGGTACAGGTTTTCCTGCACCAGCATCTCGGCCCTCTGCTCCAGCAACGTAACCAGCCGCTCCAGCAGCCCGCCGCGTTCCTCATCGGCGGCCACCTCGAGTTTCGCGCGCAATTCCCGCAGTTCGATCTCGGCGCGCCGCATCCACTCGGCACGCATGGTGCGCATCCGGGCGATCGGCTCGGATACATGCGCCGGCCGCGTCGGATCGATCGGGCCCTGTCGCTCCATATCCTCCGGAGTCGGAGCGAACATCACTCCCACACCGGTGATGAGCCAGTTGATGTTGCATCCGATCGCCGCCAGGCGCGGCATGACGGTAGCACCGGCACCCCGCCCGTCCGGCAACAGCCCGCGCGGGAGAGCCTGCGGCAGGGTGGTGGGGCTCATGTCGGGGGCGTTCGCGGGCGGGGAGCGGGGACCGCGCGTAACCCCCGAGTGTCCCGCCGGGGACG
>CAZJYH010000049.1:13822-14800 GCA_964549365.1 uncultured Alphaproteobacteria bacterium | reverse complement strand
ATGCCGGTGGAACGGGAATGTGCGACCACTCGACGCTGTTGGCGACGTCGAGCAACGATTGCGGTACGCACCATCGGATGCTCTGTTGAGTCGGGCTCTGCCGAGCCTGCGCGTTGGTACTCATGGTTCCTGTGATGTCGGTGTTCGTGTGGTGTTCCTGCACATGGCGATACCGCCGGCAGGAGAGTTTTTCTCACATTCCAAACCGGGGTCCACTTGCGCGATCAATGCTGCTATTAGACCGATCTTCGTGACCTTCCCAGCTTGCGATGCGTGTTGTTTGTTCTTACATTCTACTTGTAACCAATTGGTTACTCCGTCCGACAATGGACGGAATTCATTAATTAATTGGAGTGCTCATGTTCATATATCGGATACCACCCCCGATGCCGAGGCGTGTATCTGCCGGCCAGCCGGCATTGAACGACCAAGTATGCCTTCGCCGAGACAATCAACCGGACGTCTGTACCCCGGTCTCGCCGAGTTTCGGACGTATCTTGGCTAAGGTTCTTTCAGTTGCCACCATCGCCTATGCAGTCTCCACACTGATGAACGACGGCAAATGAAACGGTTGCGTTACGGGATGTAGGGGAAGACCCTTCCCCTACATTTACATTTCCGAATTCGCTCAAGTCCACCACGCTGAGTACACGATCTAATCCCATCACGATCCGGCCGTAGTTCAACGTCAATCTTTGCGATTGTACCATTCGCATCTGTAGACTCAGATTACGGACAATGCTAAAAGACCTTCAGTGCCACCCCGCCGGGCGTTCCATTCGGCGGCGTCTCTTGCGCGCTCGCCGACGCCGACCCGTTGGTCGGTGCGCCGTTCATCGGCGCTTGCTGTCGGACGGCACTCTGTGGATGTGCCGCCGGGCGTTGCGGTATTCCCTGATTGGGCATCCCCTGCGCCGGCATTCCCTGACCGAATGAACCGCCCGTGTGTCGCATTCCGGGCGGCATCACGCCCGGCGG
>CAZJYH010000049.1:7052-13812 GCA_964549365.1 uncultured Alphaproteobacteria bacterium | reverse complement strand
CCGTCCCCGGTGGCATCATCCCCGGTTGGGTTCCCGGAGGGGGGAGCAGCCGCGATAGAATCATCTCCACGATCGGAACGAAGGGGGCAAGGCTCTCCATGATGTCCCCGAGCCCCTGTTGTTGTTCGCCCGCGCGTTCAAGCTCCCGCTCGCGTTCCTGCCATGCTTTGCGTTCCTCGTCGCGTTCCTTGCGGACGCGTTCCTCGAACTCTCGAAGCTGCAGGATCGCGTCGACCTGTGCCGTGACCTTCGACAGCTCGCGCGCGGTCTCGTCCTTCTCGTGCACGACGTCCTTCAGCGTGTCCAGCGTGGTGCGGATCTCGCTCAGGATCTGCTCGTTCTGTTCGAGGGCCTGCGCGGCGATGCGGTGCGCGTCCTCGATGGTGCGTCCCTTCGCCGCCAGCTCGTCGCGCAATGTGTCGACCGCATTACGGTGCGCGCGCGCCAGCGACTCCTCGCGACGTTCGGCCTCGCTCCGCTCGCGCTCGTAGAGCCCCGCCAACGGGTTCGCCGCGGCCGTCGTCGCGCCGGTTGTCGGTGTACCTGCGGGCGGTGTACCGAACGCTGTCGTATTGGTTGCCGTCGCACCATCGTTGAGAGACGCGGCCGGTTCCTGCATGAGCCGTCGCGGCTGCGGCAACGGCGTTCCGCTCCCCATGTACCGCCGCGCCTCGGTCTCGCCGTTCAGCTCGAACACATCGTAGGAGCACCCTTCGACCAGGCGCAGCGGGTTCTCACGGAACAGTTCATCGAGCGACCGTACGCCGCTGTCGATGAGCTGCGAGCCGTGGAGTTTCTTCGCCTTGAATCGCCCGGTGGTCTGTAGCTCGCAATCCGGTTGATCCGGCGTACTGCCGGGTCGCAACACGCCGACCATGTAGCTGTGGCGCGGGTCGAATGCCGTTGTGGTCTCTTCCATGTCGTGCTCGTGTGATGTTCTCGTGTCGGTTGCTCACCGGAACTCCGCCCGGTTGTTGAACTCCAGCGCCGCGATCGTCATTGCGTTGTGTCGCGCGATCGCCGCGAAGTCGAAGAGCTTCAAGTGCTCGTAGATCCTCTTGGCGTATGCGTTGCCCGCCCCCTTCTTCGAGTAGTGCCCATCGTGGTAGGCAACCAATGTTTTGAACCAGTCGCCGCGCGGCGTCTTCGCTCCACCGTTGTACAGGTACCCGAGGTACGCCGCGCCGAGATCCATCGCATACTGTGGGTCCGATCGATCCGCGTACGGCCGCGCGGGCCATTTCATCATTTTCTCGATCGAGCGTTGCGTCCCCTCCAGCACCTGTGTCAGACCGAACGCCGAGGAGGCGAGCGTTCCGTCCGCCCGACGTGGCCGCGCCTCGGTATCGAAGCAGGCATACTCCGCCGTCGTCTTGCGGATGCACGACTCCTGAAACGACAACGCCACGAGGATGCGCGCGAACGTCACCGCGTCGGCGATCGGGAACTTGCGCTTCACCCGCTCGATCGCGCGCAGCGCGTACAGGTAGATATCATCGGGTCCGAGGTACGCCATGATGTTAGCGCTTCTTGCTTCGTCGCGTCGGTGTGAGGCGGTACGCAACGATGTAGACCGCGACACCCGCGACGAAGCGTTTCGTGACGATGACCGATGCACGCGATGCCGGCAACTTCCGTCGCAGTTCATCCTCGGCGCGGTACGCGAAATCGGACTTCCCGCTCGTATAGTGCACGCGGTATCGATGACGCCGGTACACGATCCAGGTCACCTTTAATACCTGTTGCCGCTTGCGTGCCGCCGGGCGCTGCGCTCCACGTCGGGGAACGCCGCGTACCCATCCGCGCCGGCTTCGGCGATCGATCGTGCGGCGCTTCGTTGCCGCTTTCCGCTTCAACATCCCGGTTTCTCCTTGTCCTCGATGATGAACGCCAGCTCACAATCGATCGCGTAGCGCACGTACTTCACGGCGCCGCCGCCGTTGTCGACGCGCTGCCACGCGCCGGCGAACACTTCGATCCCTCTGGTTATGCGGCCGATCACGCAGTCGCCACGCCAGCACCACGGCAATGAAAGCCCGATCGCGAGATCCCCCGCGCGCGTGCCGAGGCTCGTCACGGCGATCGTGCGGAAGAACACCGGGCGCCCATCAATCATTATGCGCGGCCGGAACCAATTGGGCTGCCATCCGCCGACCACGGCATTGCGAAACCGACTCTGCATGTATCCATCGGTCGACGAGTACCCGGTTGTGCCGGGCGTGACCGAATTGATCACCGTCGTGGTCGTCGTCGCGTCCTGTCCCACACCGCCGGTGATGATCGTCTCGTACGCCTGAAACATGATCGAGACCAGGCGCACGCTTCCGCGCCCGATGAGCGGTCCGAGATCCGACAACGGTCGAAGCCGTGTGGAGTAGGGAAGACCGCCGACGACGTCGTACTGAAGTTTCGCGGTGCCGATCGTGGTCGTCGCCTGCGCGAGCCGTTCCAACTCCGTGGCGTAGCCGTCCACCGTGTCCGGTATGTGCCCGGGCGACGGCTCGCGGCTCGTGTCGGTCGAGCTGAAAAATCTCGCGATCACGAGTTGGTCTTCCCGGAACGTCAGGTGCGACAAGTCGCACGTTATGGTGTCACAGGTTCCCATGTGTCGTTGGTGGTGTTCCTATACGGCTTGTCTCTACAGGGCAAAGCGTTGCAGGAGCTTCGAGTTCTGCAACGCGCGATAGCTGCCGTAGCGCACGTAGTCGAGCGTCTCGACTTCGTCACCGATCACGCCCCACACATCCATGACGATCGTCGCCGGCAACGTCAGCGCCGTGCGCTCGCTCGTGATGGTGAAGTCGAAGACCAGTTTTTGCCGCTCGGCGAACCACTCGCCGGTCCATAGCGCCGACTCGTGCAGCCGCGCAAGCGTCCAGATCGAGACGGCGCCGGCCGTGCTTCCCACTCGATCCTGCTCGCACTTCCACGCCACCTCCACGATGTCGCTCGCCGTGTCGTGTTCGGGATCAGTGAGGAGCTTCGCGGCGACGAAGCCGCGGACGAAGAACCGGAGGATGCGGAAGCCGCCGTCCGGAATCTGTAGCGTCGTCTCGACGGTCGCGTCACGCGCGGCGAGCGTGGCCGAGACCGGGATGATGTAGCTCGGTGGTGCCTTCATGGTCGTGTTGTGGTGCTACTACAATGTTGCGGCGCTGCAAACGCGCGACGCAACGGTCGCAAATGTGTGGGGGCGCGAGCGCAAAAGCGTTCAATGCCTTCGTGTCGACCTCGCCGCTTCGGGCTCGCCGCCCCCCTTGGTGCATGCGTCGTTACCGGATCTCCTGCACAATCTTCGTGTACAGGTACAGCGTCAGTCTGTGCCCACGGTTGTTCGTGTACCCGTTCCCCGGCAAGAATGCCGGGCTGGTGGCCGCTGACGAGAACTTCAGTCCGGACGGCCCTTCGACGCTGAACGAAACGCGCGCGCCCGGCTTGATGTCGATCTGCTGCGCAACGGGCAACTTGAAGAAGACCCAGTCTTGTTTTTGCCGAACCGCGAGCGTGGTGCCATCGCGAAAGTATTCGTAGGGCACGATGTTGAACAGCGGGATTCCGGTAACCCCCTTCCGTTCGTGCTCCCACTTGAGCAGCGAGTAGGTTTCAAAGGTCCGCTGCATCGCGCTTGCGCTCAGGTCCGTCACCGACGTCGAGCCGGCGGGATCGAACAGATAGTCGCTTTCAAGCCGCAACCCGATCACGCGCATCGGCAGAGTATTCGGGGTCGGCAGTTGCAGGTTCGTGTACATCACGTCGGCCGGTGATGTCCGCGCCTCGAAGAAGTTGATCTTCGCCGGCACGTCGCTGCCGCCGGCGAACACGCGCGTGCTGTAGTAGATGTCAAACGTGCGCTCCGCGTTGGCACCCGGTGGTACGGTGCCAAAGTTCCCAACGTCCATGTCAGTTTTCCTGTACTATGGTGTGTGGTCTGGCGTGCGCGGAACGCCCGTGAATTGTCGTGCTGGTGGTGGTGCGGTGCTGCCGGTGGTGTCGTGCTGCTGCTGGTGGTGGTACGTCGTCTGCTACTCGAATATCGAGGGGCTTTCAAACGAGCCGTTCTGTTCGTAGCGCACCGAGGAGAACGAACCATCGTCGTCGTCGAGCAGTTGGTTCTGCGCGGTGATGTAGTCGTTCATCCCCGATGCCGTGCCGTTGCCAGGCATATCGCCGGGCGGAAGGGCCAGCGCCGAATAGCCGTTCGGGAGCTGTACGGCGTCGTGCATGCCGTGCATGTCGTCGTAGTGAAAATAGTCCTTGAGATCCGCCGGCGGCGCCTGCATCGTTGGATCCAACGACCAGATCGGACGACCCCACCAATTGAGCGTCCAGTTCGAGCCGTACTTGTAGATCACATGCACGAGCCCGACGAACATCGAGCCGGCGAGGAATGCGTAGGACTTCCGCCACAACCCGAGCGCGATCGACGGAGCAATGGCAACGGCCATCGCGCCGGCGCCGTTCATGTTCAGCGCCGTGGGCAATCCGGTGTACAACATCGCGCCGACGCCGGCGTACAGAAACTCCATAGCGGTCTCGGTGCTCGCCAGGTCACCGACCGTCTTCTTTCTCTTCTTCGTCACGTAGCGTGCCATTCCCGTTGTCCTTGATTGCGATGGTTCGGTGCTGCCGGTACCGATGCGGTACACCGGCACGGTACACCGTGGTGTCGGCCGTTGCGTGCTGCTCGTGTCTATCGCCGTGTCGTGGTGCCGCGCATCGGTGATGCCGCGCGCTCCTTAGTGCTTGAAGATCAACCAGAGTACGAGCAACGTCGCGCCCCCTGCTGCGATGTAGGGGAGGTAATCCGTGAACGTCTTGCCGGGCTTCAGCGACTCCAGATACTCGTATGATGGTTGTGTCTCGCGCGGTGTGGTGTTCGCCGATCCCGCGCCGCGCGGGTCTTCCGGCGGCTCGCGTACGGCCGTGGCGCCCCTCTGCATCACATTGCGCGGTGGCGATCCGACGATGGACTCCACGAGGGTGCCGAACGGGTTCGACGGCCATGCGTCGAAGCTGTTCGCCGTGGTACCCGGCACGTCGGTTCCCGGCATGCCGGCGCCCGGCGTTCCCGCGCCCGAACCTCCGCCGTTGTCGCTCCCCATGACTTCATACAGCCGCTCGATCTCCAGCGCGGTCTGGTTCGCCGCCGTTGCCGCGCCCGATGCCGCCGCGCCCGCCGCTGCGGTCGTGAGGATGTCTGTTTCCGGATCGAGCAGCTGCATCCGGTTGTCGGCCGCGCTCGTGATGGTCAGATATCTGTTCATCGTTTCTTGCTCCTGTGCGTCACGACGGCGTTGATGATGATCGCCACGCCGACGAATCCCAGTGCGCCGATCAACCACGGGGTGTAGGTCGTGATAGTGTCCACGTTCCCCTCGATGCGCGGCACCGCATCCAATGCTCCCTCGATGCGGGGACGCAGTGTCTTGACCATCTCGCGGATCTCCGCGATGGCCTGCCCGGCATCACCGATCACCGGCAAGGCGCCGAACGTTGAATCCATCAACGCCGTCGATGCCCGGCCTACCGGTTGCAATGTTCTGTTCATGCGTTCCCTCTTGCTCAGTCACAGCACCCGCAACCCGATGCCGGCGCCACCGGCATCGTGAACACGAACGGTGGCCAGCCCGGTGCACCGCTGGGCGGTGTCCCGTTGGGCGGTGTCCCGCTGGGCGGCGCGGGGACTTGTGGCGTCCAATCGTTCTTGTACGTCACGATCGGAATGCACTCGAACCCGTCGCCCTTTGCTTCCAGCCGATACCCCGGTGGACACGTCGGTGGCTGGATACGCGGCGACGGCGGAACGCATTCGTTCCCGTTGCGCACATATCCGGGCGGGCATTCCGGTTCACGTACGACCGGCGGCGGCGGGATGCATTCGTTCCCGTTGCGGATGTATCCCGGCGGACACTCCTGCTCGCGCACACGGGGGGGCGGCGGGATACATTCATTCCCGCTGCGGACGTATCCCGGTGGACACTCCTGCTCGCGTACGACCGGCGGCGGTGGAACACACTCCGAACCGACCAGCACGTACCCGGGCGGGCATTCCTGCCGACGCACGACGGGCGGCGGCGGCACGCACTCGTTGCCGACGAGCGTGTACCCGGGCGGACATTCGACCGGGCGCACGGTCGTGTTCCAGTCGGTTCGATTCTCCGAACCCCCGGAATCCGTACGATCAGTACGCACTCCCGTATCGACGCGCGTACTGGTGTCGCCACCTCCGCCGGTGTCGATGCGGGTGTTGGTATCGTTCTTGTCGACGGTGGTGATGGTGCCGAAGTCGGTGCGAACGGTATCGGTACGCGTCAGGCCCCCGCGCGCCGTGTCGGTGCCGATCGTATCGATCCGCGTTCGTACGTCCGTCGACGGGGTCACGTTCGTGCTGGTGTCCCGCGCCGTGCTGATGCCCGTGGTGCCGGAGTTGAGGCGCACCGTCCCGCTGTTCACCGTCCCCGCGTTGACCGTGGTCCCGGTGTTCACCGTTCCGCCCTTGGGCTCTGCGTACAGCACTTCCAAACCCGGCACATCCGCGCGCACGCGATACGCGAAGCACTCCGCGTCTTCAGCTCCCACGAGCGCCGGAACGGCCATCGTCTTCACGCCGTTCGCGCGGAGCTTCTCGGCCTGTTGCCGGAACGATTGATAGGCCAGATCCCGGAACGCGGCGCACGGGGCTGAGTACCCCTGACCGAGCAACGAGAGCACCGCGAACACATCGCTCCGCGCCCCTTCGCTCTTCCCCTCGATCGTGCTC
>CAZJYH010000049.1:2434-7042 GCA_964549365.1 uncultured Alphaproteobacteria bacterium | reverse complement strand
CACGAACGTCGAGAGATACCCCACATCGCTCAAACGCTGCCCGCTCACGCGCAACAGCTTGCGCGCGAAGTCCACATCCCCGGCCGTCAACTCCGCCACCGTGCCGATCATATGCCCCACTTGATACGTCGCCAGTTGGCGGCGTACTTCGTCGAACGGTCGCGCCGCGGCTTTGGCGATCGAACCGACGTCGATCGCGACGCTGCTCAGAAGCTGCTCCCCCCAACGCGTCGCCTCAATGCCCAGCTCGGTCTTCGTGAACAGCGCCAGCGCACGCAGCGCTTCGGTGGGGTTCTTCCCGACGGCCGCGCGATACGCCGACTTCGCCGGCGCCACGTACTGCCGATACTCCGACGGAAGGAACGCGGCGCCAAGGTCCAGCGCCAGCGTGACGACGTCGCCCCCCTGCAGCCCGCTCACGGCCTTCATCAGCTTGCTCAGACCGTCCTGCACGCTCCTGAGCGTCGACAGTACCGAGGCGCTAGCGAAGGTTCCGGCAACCGGCAACGCGACGCTCACGACGGTCGTCGCAACCTGGATCACCTGCTCCAGTGATTTCGTCCACGGCACCGGCTGCATGTTGTACGAGATCACGACGGGGGAGAGGTCGCGCGACTCCCCGGCCTTGTCGGCCCGTTCGATCGCGTCGAGGATGTCCGACAACGTCCGGTAGGAGATCGGGGCATCGAACAGGTTCGTGATGACCCCGCCGCCGTTGACGCCCTTGACGACGACCGGCCGGCCGTTCTGCCCCACCCACGCCAGACGGGGGTAGGTGCCGCTCGGACCGTTCAGCGTCGACTCGCCGGCGAACACTTCGGCCATGTACTCGGCGAACCCGTCGCCTTGAACGCGCTCGATGTGTAGCCGCCACGGTTCACGCCCCTCACCGTAGCCCGCGCCGAACAACTGATTCTGCTGCAGGTTGTGCCATTGCAGGCTCCCCTCCGCCGTGATGTACACGAGGCGACCGGAGCGCAGTTTGAAAATGCCGAGCCCGGTATGCTCGTCGCGGCCGTCGCGTCGCGTGTTGCGGCGATTGATCGCGGCGCCGTTCCGCATGCCAAAGAACTCGTGTGTCGCGGCGGTGATGCCATAGGTCGCGCCGAGGATGTCGGCCGCGATGATCCTCCGTCCGTTTGCGTCCTTGCGCTTCAACTCGCTCGGATGGAACAACAGGCTCATGTCCAGATCGCGCAGGCGGACGTCGGTGCATGCGCGCTGCTTCGCTTCCGGCGTCAACGCCGCGAACGACGTTCCCAGCACCGAGGAGATCGAACAGTCGCGAGTACCTTCGGCCGTCTGTGCGCCGCCGCTTGATGCGCCCGCGGTGGTGTTCGTGGTTGTCAGGTTCGTTGTAGTGGTTCCACCCTGCACGACGGTCCCGATCGCGCCTTGCTTGCGTATGACGCCGCCGGCGGCCGCGAAGCACTCCGCGCTTGGCGTGAGCACGCCGGTCGGTGTGTCGCGCACGGCGGCGCACTCGGCCACATGGATGAAGGCAAAGCCGTAGCGCTGAAGGTCCGCCGTCGTATACCGATACCGCGCGAACCGATTGCTCGTCCCCTGATTCCCCTCCGCCGTCTCGAACGAGCCGTCGGCCGCGTTCACCGCGATAACGATCCCCATGTGTCCGGTGGCGTCGGAGCCTTGCCGTGCCGGCTGTGATGTGCGATAGAAGAGTTGCCCGATCTCCGGAACCCCATTGCGGCCGATCCAGACGGCGCCCGAGGCGCGTTCGATCTTCACGCCGCGCTTCGACGTCGCGTCCGTCCACGAAAGGATCGGCAGTTTGCCGCGCGACTTCTCCAACGTGTCACGTGCGCGCCCAAGCGCGTCGCGCCATCCCGGCAGGCAGTTCGGCACGCCGATCTTTCGGCACACGTCGTCAACTATGACCCACATCACTTCGGCGCACCATGCCAGACCGACGCCGTTCTTCGTCTTCGCCCACTCGCGTTCCAGCGTCGCGGCATCCCATCCGCGATATCGCAGGTGGATCGCATCGACCAGCGTCCCGCGATTGGCCCGCGCCGGGTCTTCCACAATCCCTTTTGCAAGCCACTCAAGTGCCGCGCACACGAGATGAACCTGCATGTACCACTGTGCACTCCCCTGCCAGCCGTCACGCAACGAGGTTCGATGAACCCCGCCGCTTCGGCCGAGGGTGCGCACATGGTGCGATCGTGGAAGACCACGACGCGGTTGCGCCAATGCCTCTCTATGACCTATCACATACCCCCTCGTGTGGCCGCTCACGCGTGTGTGGTGTGCGTGAGCGTTCCGGTGAAACCTGTAGCAATGACTCAGGTGAACTCTTTGTAGCGTTCGAGCGGCGTGCGCACCCGAAGAACGACCGGCCGACGTGTCGAAGGTGCGGCGACCTGCCGCATCACGACCGGGCGAGCCGCCGGCGCTTGCGCTGTCACACGCTGCACAAAGCGGCCGACGCTGCGCGGCACTTCGCGGCGCGAGACATCGCGCGTGACGACTTCGCGTTCGGAGCGCTGCCCCGGGAACTGTACCCATCGAGAACCGTCGGTCTCGATCGTGGCTCGCTCGCTCGCGTCGGTCCAGCGTCGCGCGTCCATGCGTCCGGTGTTCACGTTGACCGTCACCGGCGAGGCGTTCGTGGCCGCGTTGCCCGGGCAACATCCGCCGCGCCGCGATCGCGATCGACACCGCGTGCACCCGCATCCGCCGGGCGTACTGTTCGGCGCCGCATTGCCGGGCGGTGAACCGTAGGCCGGTGTACCGTACACCGGACCTCCATCATCTGCGAGCGCGCGAACCTTCATGGGACACCGATAGAATTTTTCTCGATAGGTGGCGGGCCTCTGCCGGCCCCATCCGCCGGACTTCATCACCGCGTCCAACGGGATCACGCGGCCGTCCGGCAACGTCACGACCAGATTCACGTGCGTGTAGTCCCACTTCCGCCATGCGACCACACGAAAGGCCGGCTCGTAGCCCATCGCCAACACAAGCGCATAGAGTGCGGTAGACTGGCAATCACAATCTCCATGCGGGCGATACCCCGGATAAGGGCTTCGACACCCGAGCGTGTAGATCGGAGCAACGACCTGCTCGTACTCCTCCGGATCCGGCACGTATGGAATCGCGCGCACCACATGCTCAAAGGCCGCGCGGATCGCCTCTTCGTCGCTTCGCGTGCCGGCCTTCAGGCGCCGCGCCAACGAGCGTACGCACGGGTCGGCGGCGTCTCGAACGGCAAACACACACATCGGGCCGCGCACGGTGTAGTCGACCGCTGCATCACCGTCCGGCACCGTCTTGTCAATGATCGTCGCGCCCATGCGGTTCTCCATCCCGATGCTTCGACCGTGCCGTCGCACTTGTCACCGGATCACTCGGATCGAGCGCCACCAGCAGCACACCGAGCGCCCAAACGATGATGGTGACAAGTGCGTCGGACACGATCATGCAAACATGTGCTTCACACCCTGCGACGTCCGCACGACGGCCGAGACCGCATAGGCACCCACGCCGACGACGCCGAGGATCACGCCCCAACGAATCAGATCGGTGATGCCGAAGTCGATCAATCCCTCGTTCTTCCCCTCGTCGCTCCCCTTCGGCCGTTTGGTCAGTGTGTCGTCGTGCAATCGGTACGTCCACGGTGCGATGTACCGCCCGTCCGGCACGCGTCGATCCTTCGTGGCCCAATACAGCTCAAAGAGAATCTCCGCCACGAGCTGCCGCCCAACGCCGGTCAACGCCGCCACGCGATCAACCGCGACGTTCCCCTCGTACGCCGGCCAGTACGGTGAGCCCTCACCGGTTGCCGGGTGCGCGCCGGGCGCGTACTCCGGGATCGTGCGCTCATAGGCGAGGTTCATGTAGGCGGTGAACACCTGGCAAACGACGCTCGCCTCCGGATACGGCATCCCAAAACAGTCAACCCGTGTGAGCGAGAACGCGAAGCCGTAGTAGTTGCTACAGACGGCATGCTGAATCTCGCTGACGGCGCGGTTCCACTGCGGTGGATCTACAAGGTTTGCGATGGCTGCTATCAGGCCCTGCGTGGTGCAGGCGTCGTTGTCGGCAATGGTCGTGTGTGCTGCTCCACGATCACGCGCATATCCTCGATACATCGGCACGGGATCCACGAATCAACCTCGTCGTCACGGTGCAAGAGCATTGCTGACGGGTGCAATCTGGCACTGCCGCCGTGGTCAGGACAAGGCCGGGATCGCGTCAAGATGGTTCATGGGGGAAGGGGTCGGGGGAGGGGGTGATACTTGCAGATGGTTGCGGGTTCGCAACATGAATCCTGTCACCTATTTGTGACCCGGAACCCGCAAAGCCTTGTGGAGCAAGGGGTTGAGGGTGGGGGTATCTTATAAGGGGCTTAAAGGGTTCAACGTTTCAAGTGCCAAGTTCAGAGTGGGCGGAATGCGGAAGGAGGGATGGTGAATGTGAAACCGGAATCCATGCTGGCGTGGTTGGGTCGCGGAGTCAACTCCGCGACAACATGCTCGGCGGGGCGAGTGCCGCGTCCGAAGTTCAGAGTGAGAGGAATGCGGAAGGCCGGATGGTGAATGTGAAACCGGAATCCATGCTGGCGTGGTTGGGTCGCGGAGTCAA
>CAZJYH010000049.1:0-2334 GCA_964549365.1 uncultured Alphaproteobacteria bacterium | reverse complement strand
AAGGCCGGATGGTGAATGTGAAACCGGAATCCATGCTGGCGTGGTTGGGTCGCGGGGTCAACTCCGCGACAACATGCTGCCGCGGCCGGTCGCGGAGTCAACTCCGCGACAACGGGGCGATGCAACGCAGGTTGGTTCCTTTCGCCCTTCCAGTCGGAGATCCCGACGTGTCGGGGGGCGAGGAACGATCGAGCGCGTGGTCATTGCCCGGGTATGCCGCGACAGCGGCGCGGTGCAGGATCTCAGGACGACCCGTCCAGGATTTCCGCAGCCGGATTCAACAGCACCGACGGCCCCACTACATGCAGTTGTGCCCTCGCCACGCTCCCCCACGCTTCGTATATTCACCCCTCATGTTTCCGGTGCCGGGAGTTCCTTGCACGTCCGGCACAGATTGATGAACGTCACGCACTTCGCCATGCGCATATCAAGCCGTTCGTTCTTCCCGACGTTGCTGCTGCTGTTGGCGGCGGCGACGCCCGGGCTTGGGCAGACCTCGCGGTTCAAGCTGCTTACCGGCGGCGGCGAGCGCACGTGGGCTTCGGAACACGTCGAGGCCAGCCTCGAGTCGCTGACCAAGTCGCAGCGGCGGGTCACGTTCCGGGTCGACGGCACGATGACGATGAGCGAGGGGGACGTGCCGATCGACGCGCGTTGGGATCTGGAGGACGACGCCTCGGCGATCATCGTCACAGAGCGGCGTTCCGGTGAGTGGGTGCTCGCCGACACGCTCTGGATGGAGATCATCGAGCTGAGCCGTACGGCGATGACGCTGGACTACAGCAACAGCTCCGGCCATCTTCGCGTGCGGTACAGGCTGGAGGGTGAGACGGACCAGGGGCGGGACACGGTCGGCTTCGCCGCGTTCCTCGCGGAGTTCCGTGCGGCGATGGCCCGTGGAGATCGCCGGAAGATCGCCGCGATGACGGCCTTCCCGTTTCTCAGTCATGATCTCCCCGGCTTCATTCACAAGCCGCGCCATGAGCCGCAGTTCACGCGCGCGGAGTTCATTCGGTACTTCGACAAGCTGTTCGACAAAACCGCCCGCAAGCTCATCGCCGTCTCCACGCCGACGCCGATGCTCGGCGACGACGAGGAGGTGCGCGCGTTCGCGATCGGCATCCGGCGCTTCAAGACCGGCGTGATCTGGATTGAGTTCTCGCGCGGCGATGACGGGACATGGCGCCTCGTGCGTACCGACAACGTAAGCGAGTGACGGCGCCGCGCGGCCGGGCACACAACCTATCTGACGAGACTTTCATGCGATTCGGATCGTTCATCTCTCTGCTTCTTCTCCTCACTGCCGGCACGCTCCTCGCGCAAACCGGCACCGCCCATCTTCCGACCGGCGCCGCGCCGTTCGTGGGACGTGTCGTCTACAGCGTCGCGGCGGAGGGGACCGACACCGCGCAGTTGGAGCTGTTCCGTGCATTCTCGGCGTCGTCGTACACGCTTGTCTACGGCACGAATGGACGCATCCGGATGACCGAGTCCGGCGGGGCGACCGGTTTGGATATACTGATCGATTTGAAGCGGAAGCGCTACTTCCAATTGCGCGGATTCGAGCGCACTGCCTACGTGTTGAAGCGGACGGACTACGAGGGGAAGTTCCCGCCGCTATTGCTCGATCCGCAGAATGAACGGGATACGATCGATGGATACCCGTGCCTGAAGTACAAGGTGCTGAACTCGATCTTCGTGCGCCGGGGCGCAACCGCGTACATCTGGGTTCAGGACTCGATCACGCTGCCGATGGAGCGCGGCGAGTACACCGGGCACGAGGGCTTCCGCGCCTTCTTTCCGCTGCCGTGCGTCCTCGGCGTACAGTCCGGAACCGTGATGCGGCTGGTGGTGCAGGAGGGGGGCGTCGTGGTCACCTACACGGCATCGGTCACGCCGGGTCCGATTCCTGAGGAGACGTTCGCCGTGCCGAGCGGATACACGGTCCGGAACGAGATGACGGGGAAGGAGAAGCCCGCGAAGGGGAAGCCCGCGAAGGGGAAGCCGCGGAAGTAGGTACCGACCTCCATCGCTTCAGTGCGCGGAGTGATGTCTCCGTTTGCCACGGAAGTTCCGACGCCGTCATCCTGACACTGAGCATAGCGAAGTGGAAGGATCTGACCGCAGCAATGAAGAGCTGCATCTGCGAGATTCCTCGCTGCGCTGTTAATGAACATCAAATAGACCTGGGTCGTTGCGAGCCCCCACGCTTCGCTCCCCGATTTCATCGGGATCTACGACGGGGCAGGCTCCGAAGGGAGCGTGGCAACCTCTCCGCATTGCACTGCGAACCCGGCGAGATCGCCACGTCGTCGCTTCGCTCCTCCTCGCGAA
>CAZJYH010000048.1:0-14928 GCA_964549365.1 uncultured Alphaproteobacteria bacterium | reverse complement strand
GGGGTGATCGGCGCTGGGCTTGTGCAGCACGACATAACGATAGTTGTTTTCGGCCAGGTCGTAGCGCAAGTTGGCATAGCGGCTGCTCGGCTTGCCGTCGACGGTAAAATCCTCTTGCAGGGGCGAGATCGTGCGGACGTTCTCGGACATGTTCTACGCGGAGGTCATGCTCGACGCCGGCGCGCGCATCCCGGTGCCGGTCGAGCACGAGGAGCGCTCGATCTACATCGTGGAGGGGAGCGTGGAGTTGGATCGCGACGGTGGGACGTTCGGCGACGGGCAGTTGCTGGTGTTGAAGCCGGGGGAGGCGATCACCGTGCGCGCAAGCGAGGGAGCGCCTGCCCGGCTGATGCTCCTCGGCGGCGCGGCGATGGACGGGCCGCGGCACATCTGGTGGAACTTCGTCTCCAGCTCGCGCGAACGGATCGAGCAGGCGAAGGCGGACTGGCGGGAGGGGCGATTCGCGCCGGTGCCGGAGGAGACGGAGTTCATCCCGCTGCCGGAGGATCGGCCGGTGGTGCCGAAGTATCCGTGAAAGGCCTGCCATGGCATGATTCCCCCGTCCCCAAGGTAGTGGGTCAGTTTGACCAAGCATGTACCCGCAGAGCCGGAATGTCATTCTGACGCTGAGCGCAGCGAAGCGGAAGACCCAAAGGGCTGCGGAGCGCATCTCGCAATTCCGGTTGGTACCGCGAGGTCCTTCGGCTGCTAAAGAACATCGAAAAGACCAAGGTCGTTGCGAGCGACCGCAGGGAGCGTGGCAACCTCTCCGCATTGCACTGCGAGCCCGGCGAGATCGCCACGTCGTCGCTTCGCTCCTCCTCGCGAAGACCCCGGTTGTTCATTGCTTAGGAACAGCGCACACGTGCGCCACTTCGCTCGCGCTGACCACGGTTGTTCATTGCCCGGCTATGCCGCCACTGCGGCGCGGTGCGGGATCTCAGGATGACCCGTCCGGGATCTCTGCAGCCGAATTCATCAACGCAATCTGACCCAGTACCGCACCCGTCTTCCTGTTGCAACCCGATACGAGTCGGCCCTATGTTTAGGCGCAGTATGCATTCCCCTCTATTCATCAGTTCATTGTGGCCGCGGTGAGGTCACCGGGGCGTATCGGCATCAATTGATCACTATTGGAAGGGATTATTCATGCAATTCATGAAATATGTGGCCGCGAGCGCGGCACTCTGCCTGTTCGCGACGGTGCTCCATGCCGAGACCGGATATGTGCGTTGGTATCGGGGAAGCTGTTACCCACAGACCGCGGGCGAGTGGATCGTGGTGATCACCTACAACGACGCGGGCCGACCGGTCCATATCTGTGGAACGCGGTGCGACGGCACATCGTGGGAGGGGCATTGCACTGTCGTCACGCTGCCCGGAGATCCCGGTTATGTCGGATACCAGGAGTCCATCAATTCGGACGGTTCCTGGAGTCGCGTGCTGACCACGGGCGCCGGCATGCTGCAGGAGCTATGGGGGCGTGATGCCGCCGGCGAATATTGGGGCATCGCCGATCTATCCATCTCATAGGAGGCCGGCCACATGATTCCAGTGTCATCCGGAACAATCCGGTGGGCGGCGCTTTTACTCACCATCTCGTTGCTCACGCCGCCGATGCTGCACGCGACAACCGCGCAGATCACATTCGAAGACGTCGTCTGTGAGAACGGTTCGAAGACGGCGTTTCGCGTCATAGTGATCGATGCGGACGTGGGGTGCGTCCTCGAGATCTACGGACGCGACTGCGACGGCGTCTTCTGGCGGCAGTACCCCAACGGCCGCATCGTCGCATCCGAACCGGACATGCCGTACACGTGGTATCGAGACGGCGCGAGCTCCAACGGCAATTGGTACGTGAAGGGTGTCGTCAATGATGGAGTGCTCACCGCACTTTGGGGCCGGAACACACAGGGGCAGTATGACGTTCTCGATCTCGGGAATTAAGCCCGTGCCCGGCACATGCCCCTTCATTGCCCGCTCGGTTCAACACAAACGGGCGCTCCATCGATCGACGGGGTGCCCGTGTTCGTTCCGGGCCCACGGTCCCGGCGGCCTTCGACGAAGCGCGCACGAAGCCGCCGCGGAGCGGGTGCCGGAGTGCGCAACGCTCGCCGCCGAGAAGGGCCGGAATTGGTTATTATTGTGGACGATACTCCCTGAACCCTCCCTCAGCTCACAGGCTTACGCAATGCATCGTATCTCTCTTCTCCTCTGGATCGCGGCCATCGGCCTTACATCGCTGCACGCCGGATGCAGCAGCTCGAAAACCGCACAGGAACAGGCCGCACCGAAGGAGGAGGCCGCAAGCAGCGACCGGAAGCAGAACCCGCCGGCGGTGATCGACGACTCCGAGATGGCGCCGCAGGCCGACCGCTCGACGAGGACCGGCGGCGGCACCGCGAGCGACGCGCCGGTGGAGGTGCCGCGCGGCGCGATGGTGGGGGGCGGCGACGGAACGCCTCGCGCCCTGCTGCCGAGCGAGACGCCGAACGCGCCTCCGACGGGGAGCACCCCTTCGGCCGACGGCTCGACGCTACCGTCGGAGAGCGGCGTGGGGGCCGGCATGGTTACCGCCGGAACGATCAACGCGCGCTCGGCGCTCCGCAGCGAGCCGGGGTTCGAGCATGTGGAGGTGGCGCAGAACACGGACGGCTGCTACGTGCTGACCGGGACGGTGAAGACGAACGAGATGAAGATGCAGGCGGGGACGCTGGTGCGGGCGGCGACGGGGGCGGAGTGCGTGAAGAATCAGATCCAGGTTTCGAAGTAACGTGATGCGTTCGGTCGTGAGTCGTAGAGATACGTTGGGCGGGAGTGCACTCCTGCCCGGCCCCTGACCAAAGGGGTTCGGAGTCAACTCCGAACCAACATGCATCGTGCACGTGACGGATGGGAGTTTACTCCTGCCCGGTCCTTGGCCGAAGGGGTTCGGAGTCAGCGCCGAACCAACATGCATCGTGCACGTGACGGATGGGAGTTTACTCCTGTCCGGCCCGCGACCGAGAGGATACGGAGTCAGCTCCGAACCAACATGCATGACATCACCGTGGATCTCCGCGTTGGCGGAGATGACAACACGGGTTTCTCAGGGCACGTGGCCACCGTGGTTCACGAACCAGTGTGCTAGTTATCGTCTTCTTCGCTCAGCTCGACGGCCTCGAGCGCCCGCTGGATGTTCTCGGCATCGTCGGCGAGGAAGCGATAGGTTCCAACGAATTCGCGGAACGCCGGCAATGAGGCGTCGAAGTCCTCGGAGGTCCGGCATGAGAGCACCATCATCACGATCACCGTCCGCTCCTCGACGTAGGCGACCTGCTCGAACGCGCCGTTGGCGCCGCCGCTGAACCGACGCACCACGGCGCGGGACTTCCGGCCCGCCAGGTCGATCGGATTCTGGTCGACGATCACCGCGGTGGCGCTCGCGTTGCGAAAGCGTTCCTGCTCGTACTCCATCATGCTCCGCAGATCGGGCGTCTGCCCTCCGCGCGGCACCACCAGGCAATACATCACCGCCGGGCTCTTCGACCACCGCTCACCGTTCGGATAGAAGACCGCCTGCAGCCCCTGCGGCCGGCCGCTCTCGGTGTCCATGCGCCATCCCTTCGGCGAGCGGAGCGCGAGCGCATGCCGCGCGCCGTAGATGAGCGCCGCACCGCGGAGCGAAGCGGGATCGAAGCCCCCTGACGCCTGGGCAAGAGCCGGCGCCGAGGCCAGCAGACCCAGGAGCACGGTGCACGATATGGAGCGAGAGGATGCCATCGCGGTAAGCACGCTCTTACTTGCTTGCGGCGCGGCGCTTGCGCATCCAGCCGCGCACGAGTTCATAGATCACCGGAAGGATCGAGAGGATCACGACGGCACCGATCACGTAATGCAGGTGCTGCGAGATATTCGGAACCCTGGAGCCGAGGAAATATCCGGTGAGCGTGGTGGAGGAGATCCAGAAGAGGCCACCGAAGACGTTGTAGAGCGCGAACTGGCGGTACGGCATCCGACCGATGCCGGCCACCACGGGGGCGAACGTGCGGATCAGCGGGATGAAACGGGCCAGCACGATCGTCTTGCCGCCGTGCTTCTCATAGAACCGCTGCGTCTTCTCCAGATGTTCCCGCCGGAAGAACCGCGAGTTCTCCCGGTTCAGCATGCGGCGCCCGCCACGAAAGCCGATCGTATAGCCGGTGGCGTCGCCGATGATCGCGGCGGGGATGAGCACCAGATTCAACAACGTGATGTCCAGAACTCCGGCGGCCGCGAGCACGCCGGCGGTCACCAGCAGGGAATCTCCCGGCAGAAAGAACCCGATCAACAGACCGGTCTCCGCGAAGACGATGAGGAACAGAACGAGGTACCCTCCCCACCGGATCATCTGCTCGATGCCGCCGGGTGAGGAGATCATGTTGAAGAAATCGCTGATCGACTCCATGAACCTTTGCTACAGTGAGAGGGATCCTCCGGATGGGCGGCGCATCGGTCATGCATCGGCAGCAGGATGCCCGCGAGGGGAGAGGACGGCCCAAGATAGGGGTGCGCGTGGTATCAACCGTAAGAAAGCGTAGCGCAGGCACACACCGCCGATGATTTCAGGGCTGCGCGATTCTATCGGGATTGGCCTCGATGAACTGCTTCCATCCCCGTGTGCTCGCGCGTGGGCGATCGGCGCGCACGGCGTGGCAGATGGCCACCGCCAGCGCGTCGGTGGCATCGAGAAGCGTATGGCGGCGCTCCTTCATCCCGAGCATCTGCATCACCATGAACTCCACCTGCTCCTTGCCGGCCGCCCCCTTGCCGGTGACCGAGTGCTTCACCTCGCGCGGCGCGTACTCGGCCGTCGGGATCTGGCGCAGCACGGCCGCCAGGATCGCCACGCCCCGGGCGTGCCCCAGCTTCAGCACGGACTGCACGTTCTTCGAGTAGAATGCGGATTCGATGGCGAACTGATCCGGCGCCGTCCGTTCGATGGCCTCGACGAGTCCGAGGTGAATATCCCGCAACCGTAGCGGCATGCTCATCGACGGCTTGGTGCGGATCACGTCGTACTCCACCACGGTCATCTTCCCCCCCTCGACGTCGATCACTCCGTAGCCCGTGACAAGCGTCCCCGGATCCACCCCCATGATGCGCATGCTGCTCCCTCGGTACTGTTCGATGTGTCGGCCGCGCCGCTCCCGGGCGCGCTCGCGTCAAACTACAACGCGCCGCCGATGCGCGCCAACCGGCGTGCGTTCGCGGGCCGTTCGGGGCGACCCATGCGGTTCGATCGCTTCACGATGGTGGTGCGGAGAAATTCCGCGCGTCGTACTTTCGCAGCCAATCATGAGCAACGACACACCGACAGGCGAGCGGAACCGTAAAGGGGCCGCGCCGGACTCCGAACAGCAGAACGCAGGGCAGCCGCTCGCATGGCTCACGCCGCGGCGCGGGGCCCTTCTGGTGACGATCCTCACGTTCGCGCTCTACGCGGCCACGATGAACCGAACGTTCGGCTTCATCGACAAGGGCGAGCTGGTGGCCGTGGCCAGCACGCTCGGGATATCGCACCCGACCGGCTATCCGACGATCATGATCCTCGGCTGGATCGCCACGAAGCTCGTGCCGCTGCGCGAGGTGCTGACGCTGAACGGGATGTCCGCACTGCTGACGGCGATCGGCGCGGGACTGCTCGTGCTGCTGTTCAACGACCTGATCACACGGCTGCGGCGCGCACCGCGGAAGGAGGCGGCTGCGCGGGGAAAGGGGAAGGAGCGTGGCGCCAAGGGGAAGCGGTCCGCCGCGATCCAGGACGCCGGCGCGGCGCACGCCGCGGCTGCAACAACGGGTCCGTCCGGCGGCGTTCACGTTGCGTACGCGGCCCTCGGCGCGCTCTTCACCGCGTGCACGGCAACGTGGTGGAACCAGGGGAACGGGTTCGAGGTGTACTCGCTGCACGCGGTGATGTTGCCGCTGGTGAGCCTGCTGTTTCTGCGGCACGTGGACGCGATGAACGCCGCCGCGAGCGATGCGAACCCCGGGTTCACGCGGAGCGGGACGCTCTTCGCGCTCGTGCTCGGCCTGTCGTTCACGAACCATCTGACGACGGTGCTGCTTGCGCCGGCCTTCCTTCTCTACTACGCCTGGAACGTCACGACGAACGGCAACGCCTCGGCGCTGCTGAGCAGGCGCACGCTGATGGGGCTGCTGTATCTCGCCCCCCCCTTCCTTCTTGGCCTCCTGCCGTACGCGTGGCTGCCGATCCGCGCCGCGATGCAACCGCAGTTCAACTGGGGGAACACCACCACGCTCGAGGCGCTGTATCGCCATATCACCGGACAGGTGTACCAGGTGTGGATGTTCAGCGACGCAAGCGTGTTCAAGAAGCAGACGGCGTATTTCTTCAGCAACCTTCCGGCGGAGCTCGCCTTCGCGGGGCTTGCCGTGGCGGCGCTCGGCATCGTGGCGTTCGCCGAACGCAGCCGGAAACTGACGGCATGGACGGCGCTGCTCTTCGTTGCCTGCATCCTCTACAGCGGCAACTATGACATCATGGAGATCGGCCCGTATTACATGACGGCGATCTTCGCGATCGGGATCTGGGCGGCCGCCGGCCTTGCCTGGCTGCACGAACGCATCGGCGGCGCCGCCGCGCTCGGGGTCGGCACGGCGCTGGTGGCATTGACCTGCTTCATGAATCTCGAGGAGAGCGACGAGAGCGGCAACGTGCTGGTGGAGGACATGACGACGAACATGTTGAACACGCTGCCGCCGAAGGCGCTCATCTTCTCGCAGCAATGGGACTTCTGGGTGGCCGGTTGTTTCTACATGCAGGGCGTTGAAGGGAAACGGCCGGACGTGTTGATGATCGATCCCGAACTGCTGCGCCGCACCTGGTATCTGGATCAACTCGAACACAACCATCCGGAGTTCATGCGGCGCGTGAAGCCGGCCGTGGACGCGTTCCGCAAGGAGGTGTACAAATTCGATCACAACCTGCCGTACGATGGGAACGTGATTCAGAACACGTATGTGGGAATGATGAACGCGATGATCGAGAGCACCATCGCGGAACGGCCGGTGCTGGTAACCGGCGAGGTGGACCCCGCGGTGGGCGCCGGCTATGTGCGCACGCCGGATCACCTGGCGCTGCGGCTCATGAAGGACACGAACTATCTGCCGACCGAGTTCCCGCGCTATCGCTTCTCGTTCTGGAGGAAGCGTGTGGACAGCTACACGACGAAGATCTACGAGCTGTACGCCCGCTCGGCGTATCTCCGCGCGCTGTACGAGGCACACTACGGGCACCACGATCTGGCCCTCCGATACTTCGACCTGGCCGTCAGCTTCGATCCTGGAATCGAGCGGAAGGATGTCCCCGATCTTCCGCTGGCGAGCGAGGAGAATGTATACGCGTCGATGGCGTTCTTCGATGAGGTGCGCGCGGCGCGTGCCCGGTTCGTCGCAACACAGTAATCGCCCGGACCGGCGGCCCGTCCGTATGATCGTGGATGGTATCTGCGCCGGTTCAGTCGGATCGCAGCAGCCAATCGACGACCACGCCGGCGATGCGCTCCGAGGCGCCGCCTTCACCGAACGGGAACCGGGGCGTCGCCATGGCACGGTAGGCCGCGTCATCGGTGAGCAACGCCGCCGCCGCCGATACGATGGCGTCGTGTTCGATGCCCACCAGCAGCCCGCTTCCGGCGGCGATCATCTCCTCGCGCTCGGTGGTGGTCCTGAGCACCAGCGTCGGCTTGCCGAGCGCGGGCGCCTCCTCCTGCAGCCCGCCGGAGTCGGTGAGCACCAGGTGCGAGGCGGCCAGCAGATTGATGAAGGCCGGATACTCCAGCGGCCCGAGGCGATGGATGCGCGAATGCTCCGGCAGGTGCTCGGCCACGGCCGCACGGACGATCGGATTCGGATGCACGGGGAATACCACTTCCACATCGGGGAACATCTCCACGATCGAGGCCACGGCACGCAGGATCGCGGCCTGCGGCGCGCCGAAGTTCTCGCGGCGATGTGTGGTCAGAAGCAGGATCCGATTCCCCCGCATGCTCACCTCGCGCGCGACCTCGGGGAGCTCGGCGCCACGATCGGCCAGGATCCATTCCACGGCGTCGATCACCGGGTTGCCGGTCACGTGGATCGCGGCATCGCTCACTCCCTCTGCCAGCAACGCACGGTAGTTCGCCGAGGTGGCGGCGAAGTGCAGCGCCGCCAGGCGCGTGATCAGCCGCCGGTTCATCTCCTCCGGGAACGGGTTGTACGGATCGTCCGTGCGAAGCCCGGCCTCCACATGCGCGACGGGGATCTTCCCATAGAACGCCGCCATCGCCGCCGCCATCGCCGTGGTGGTGTCCCCCTGCACCATCACCAACGCCGGGCGCACATCCGCCAACACGCCCTGCAAGCCCTCCTGAACGCGCGAGGCCACCTGGTGCGGCTGCTGTGCGGCGGTCATGATGTCCAGATCGAAGTCGGCGCGAAGATCGAACACGTCGGCGATGCCGCGCGCAAGCTCGCGGTGCTGCGACGTGAACGCCACGCGCACCGACGACACGCGCGAGCGCAACGCACGCACCACCGGCGCCAGCTTGACGACCTCCGGGCGGGTGCCCAGCACTACCAATATGCTTCGATCCGTTGCGATCGTTCGTTGCTCCATCGAAGTTCGTTGTCGAACGGCGCCATGCGATCACGCCGGTCATTTCTCATCCCGCCCCGACAACCCGCCGGTACACGTTCGCCGTTCGCTCGGCCACATGGCGCCACAGATATCGCGCGAGAATCCGTTCGCGCAACGCGTCACTCTTCGGCCTGTTCAACGCGCGTGCGATCCCCTCGGCGATCGAGCGCACGCTGCGCGGCTCCACGTAGTCCGCATGCTCGGCGAAGTACTCACGGGTGCCGCCGTGCGGGGTGATCACGATCTTCGCGCCGGCAAGCCCCGCCTCCAGCGCCGCGATGCCGGGCGTCTCGAAGTGCGACGGAAGCGCGAACACATCACATGCGGCGTAGGCCGAGGCAAGCAGCGGCGAGTCGTTCGAGAGGCCGTCGATCACCAGGATGTTTCGATTGCGGCGCGCCTCCTCCAGACACTGCCGTGCGTACGGGCCGTCCTGCACGCGGCCGATGATCACCGCCGGATGGTCCACCGCCGCAAGCGCGCGCACCAGCGCCAGCACATTCTTCCGTGCCGAACCGATGTGCCCGACGCACAGGATGAAGTTCGAGAGCCCGTACGCGCGGCGGAACGGCTCCGGGTCCGCCTCGGCGAATCGCTCCTCAACGCCGTTCGGGACCACCGTGATCCTGCCGCGATCGACGCCGAGCCCCGCCGCAAGCTGCTCCCCCTCCGCCTCGGTGTTGGGGAGCACGGCGTCGGCATAGCCGCATACGCGGGCAGTGAGGCCGTAGTCGGTCCAGACGCCGGCGCCGAGCCGACCCGCCAGGCGTTCGGCCGCGCGCACGAGGCGCATGGTGCCGGGCGAGCGCATGGTGTAGAAGATGGAGGAGACGGCGAAGCGCCATCCGAACTGGCGAAGACGCAGCGCGATGTCGTGCGTCATCATGTTCGCGCCGAAGACGTGGGCAAGATCGAAGGCCTCGGGAGCGTAGTCCTCCCACGGGTTGAAGAATGTCGTCTCCACGCCGAAGTCCGCCAGATGCCGCGCGGTCTGGAGCGCCTGCACGCGAGGGCCGCCGCCGACCATCGTGACGCTATGCTGTGCGATCATGCAGACCTTCATTGGCGGGCTCGCGCGTTGTAGTCCTCGAGGGTGTGCGCCACGGTTCGCAGGTTGAATCGTCGTGCCGAGGCCGAGCCGTCGGGCGCGGGTACCGGCGGGGCCGGCGGAATATCGGGCGACACGTCACGCCACAGCGTACGCCCCGGCGCAACGAAGCCGGCGGTGCCGTCCTCGGCACGACAGGCGATCTCGACGTCATCCGCTGCGTTCAGCACATCCAGCACGATGGTATCCTCCTCCAGCGTCGCCCGGAAACGGGCCCCCAACCGGCGGCGCCACCAATCGGCATAGGCTCCCATTGTAAGCGGGAGCAGACCGCGCTCCAAGGCATATCGGAAGCCGTCCTCCATCACATCCCAATGCTCATGCCCCGGATGGTGATAGAGAATAGCGGGACGGCGAATCCGCAGGCTGCGGTCGATGATCGTCCGGAAGTACTTCACCATCCTCTCGTCGTCGACCTTCGCGCGGATGAGGCTGCCGATGCAGACCGGATGCACCGGCACCTGCAGCACCTTGCGCACGATGCCGCCGATCTCCGGAAAGGAGGGGAAGTTGTCGTAATCGTACGAGAACTCCGAGGAGTAATCGAGGCCGGCACGCGACAGCGCATCGGCGAGACCGCGATTGTAGAAGCCGTTCGGCGCCGCGAAGCCGCGCGGTGAGAGACCGGCGCGCTCCATCAGCGTTCGTGCCTCGGCGATGTTCGCGGTGTTCTCCGGCTCGGCGGCGAACGTCCGATGGCGGTAGCAGTGCAGCCCGATCTCGTCGCGCTCGAACGCGGCGAAGCGTTCCAGCCAGCGCTCGTGCGCGGCCACGTGAAGGAACCATGTGAGCGGAACGTTGTTGCGCGCCGCGCGCTCGTGCAGGTCCTCGATCTGGAGCCGCGTACCGTAATCACTGTCGATGCGATATGCGAAGACTCCGGGGGCACGCGACGGGAACGGCCACCGATGCAGATACGGAAGCGCGCGCCGGGCATGCAGCCATCCGAGCGCGCGTTCAACCAGCAACGCCAGCTCCCCCTTCGCGACGCGCGACGTGATCTCGTCGGCGTACGCACCCGCGCCCACTGCGAAGCGCTTCCTGACGGCACGCACGTCGGCGGCGGCACGCTCGATGTCGAACGGCAGGTGCGCAACCGCACCCGCACCGAACGCACCGAGATCCACAAAGCCTGCCAGACGATCCGCCCCGAAACGTCGGCGCACGGTCTGATGCAGATCCAACAGCCAAAGATCGCCGAAGACGTCATCGTCATCGGCCCGGAGCAACGAACCGGCGTGCACACGCTCGAACCTGCCCGGGGAGAATTCGCCGAACAGATGACCGGTGTCGAGCACCGCGCCGCCCGCTCGCACATAGGCGGCCAGGATCGCTCGCCGATCCCGGTCGAGCGAGGCATTGGAGAGCACGACGGCATAATGCGATGGGTCCAGCGCATCCCACCGGGCGATCGCCTCATACGCCACTCCCAGCCCGTCCAGAACGCCACGCGTTCCGGACCCGAGCGAGACGACCCCTATGGTGAGTCTGGTACTCATCGACGTAGAGCCCATTGGATGTCGTCGCGGCGAACGCCGCGCAGACCAAGCACCAGCGCGATAAAGATCGCCAGCAGCGCGGGGATCCCCCAGAGCATCTCCGTCGCGCGTGAGCCGATGCCGAGCCCCACGGCCGCCGCGATCAGCACTCCGGCCACGGCACACGACACGACGAGCGCGCCGCCGAAGTGCAGACGCAGGACACGACGGAATTGCAGATAGGTGAGCGACAGCACGCACAGCTCGCCGAGGGTCATCGCGATCGCCGCGCCGAGCAGACCCAGCAGATGCACGCAGACCAGCGTGACGACGGCGGTGGCAACGCCGCCGATCAACGTGGCGCGCAGATAGGCCCCCTCACGTCCGGCTCCGATCAGGCCGTAGGTGAAGACGCTGTTCATCAGCGTAAGCGCGGCGAACCATGAGCTCACCGCCAGCGCGAGTGCCCCACCGCGAAACGCCGGGCCGAACACGATCTCCATGATCGGCGCGGCGAAGACACAGATCACCACCACGGTCGCCAGACCGGCGGCGATCACCAGGCGCAGCACGCGCTCCAGCGTGGAGGCAGCCGCCTCGGGCTCGGTTGCCAGCCGCCCGGCCACGGCCGGAAGGAAGAGCGCGCCGAACACTCGATCGACGATCAACACCACCGCCACGATGCGCAGCGCGGCGCCGAGCAATCCCGCATCGGCGGCGGAGTAGTACCCGAGCACCAACGGCGGCAGCAAGAGCACCGTCTGCGCGAACACGCCCCCGAACCCGATCTTCCCGGAGTGCCGTACCAGCGCCGCCGAGCGCGCGACGGACAGGCCACGCGGCGCGAGGGAATCCTCGGCGCGCACCAGGAAGAAGAGGAGCAGCGCGGGGATCAGATTGGCGAGGGCGTAGAGATACTGCACGTGCACGACATCGCCGGCGTTCGAGACGAAGACCGCCAGCAGTGCGAAATAGATGGCCGCGGTCAGCGTGCGCGAGATCATGAGCGGACCATATCTGCGGATCCCCTGGAAGTACCACTCCAGTGTGAGCGCGAACGGGATCGTGTTCGCAAGCGCGGCGATCACCACGGTCCTCTGTGTGCCCGAAGGATAAAGGGCGAACGCCAGCGCGAACGCCGGAAGGGCGGCGATCACGCCGAGCATCAGCCGGGTCCAGAGGATCTCGTGCGGCGCCCAGGTCCGCGCCGAGGCCCCGCGCCCCATCTCGCGCGTGCCGAGCGTCCCGAGACCGAGGTCGACGAACCAGAGGACGTAGGAGAGGAACGCGAAGCTCACCACGACCAGCCCGAAGCCGTCGGTGCCGAGCACGCGTCCGAGGCGCGCGGCGGCCAGGAACCCCAACAGCCGCGCGCCGGCATCGGCCGCGAACACCAGGGCGGCATCCGACGACAGTTTACGCACGGGCTAGCTCCATGATGATGTCCACCAGCGCACGTTCACGGCGCTCGCGAGAGAAGTCGTCGACGATACGCGCGCGCGCGCGCGGCCCCAATGTCCCGGCGGCGGCCAACGCCGATTCGAGAGCGGCGCGCAGCTCCGCGAGGTCATCGGCGTCGTCCAGCAGGAACCCGCAGTCGGCGACGGCCGTCGGGATGCCTCCCACGCGCGAGCCGACCGGCACGCAGCCGCACAGCATCGCCTCGCAGAGCGCGTTGGGAAGCCCCTCGCTGCGGGAGAGCTGACAGTAGACGGCCGCCCGCTGATACTCTCCGAGCAGATCGAGCCGCGGCACGGGTCCGCTCAACACCACGTTGGGGGGGACGGCAGCGGCGTAGGCACGCATGGCCTCGCTCTCGAGGCCGATGATCCTGAACGGAACCTCCGGCATCGCACGCGCCGCCGCGATCATCCTGTCGATCCCCTTCACCAGAGCCTTGGCCGGTGTGTCGCAGCGCGCCACCGAGAGCACCACCGGCTCCTTCTTCGGCCCCGGCACCCACAACGCCGCGTCGTATCCGGTCGGCACGGCTTGAATCATCTCCCAACGACGACCGGTGGATTTCTCCAGCACGGCACGAAGGCTCATGTCCACCGCCAGGATGCGATCGGCGCGGCGCAGGGCATACCCCAGCAGAAGCCCCTTCCAGCGCGAGCGCCAGATCCCGTAGCCAAGCTCCGGACGATTCGCGGTGTCGGCGCCGCCGAGGCGGGCGCCGAGCACGAGAAAGAAGGTGTACACCGAACCGAACCAGCTGATGCTCACATCGGCCCGCATCGCCCGCCTCGCGTGCTCCCACGCGCCACGCAGGCCGTGCCCGATGTACACGTCGAGGCCGAAGTGTCTGCCGAGCAGGTCGATATCATCCTGAACGAAAGGATAACGCGCCGTGGAGGTAAGCAAGACGTTGAGCCCGTGCGCAGGCTGCGGCATGTCGCGTAAGATGGATTGAGAAAGTCGTTGGCCGGAAATGAATCTGCGGCCGACGCTTTGCAATACCAGAAGTCTGGGTCTTAGGGCTTGGGTCTTGGAAAAGACTGTGCCTACTTCTGCTTCTCGTCCAAGGCCTAAGCCCAAAGGCCAACCCGTCCGGCATCATGAAGTGAGATGAGCACCATGGGCACCGGCCGGTACTCTATCTCTATCTATTTCATCATCGGCACCTGAACGCCGAAACGCCGCGCGTTGTCGATCGCGCGATCGTAGCCGGCGTCGGCATGGCGGATGATCCCCATCCCCGGATCGTACGTCAGCACACGCGACAGGCGCGCGTCCGCCTCGGGCGTGCCGTCGGCAACAACCACCATCCCGGCATGCTGCGAGTATCCCATCCCGACGCCGCCGCCGTGATGGAACGACACCCAGGTGGCGCCGCCGACGGCGTTGAGCGCGAAGTTCAGCAGCGGCCAGTCGCTGATCGCGTCCGAACCGTCGAGCATCCCCTCGGTCTCCCGGTTCGGGCTGGCCACCGACCCGCAATCCAGGTGATCGCGGCCGATCACGATCGGCGCCGACACCTTCCCCTCGCGCACCATCCGGTTGAACAAGAGTCCGGCCCGCTCGCGGTCGCCGTAGCCGAGCCAGCAGATGCGCGACGGCAGCCCCTGCCAGTGCACCTTCTCCGCGGCCATCGTCAGCCAGCGGTGCAGGGGCGCGTCGTCGGGGAACAGCTCCATCAACGCGCGATCGGTTGCATGAATATCCTCCGGGTCGCCCGAAAGCGCCACCCAGCGGAACGGCCCCTTGCCGTCGCAGAAGAGCGGGCGGATGTACTCCGGCACGAAGCCGCGGAACGCGAACGCGCGGTCATAACCGGCCTTCTGCGCCTCGGCGCGAATGTTGTTGCCGTAGTCGAAGGCCACCGTCCCGGCGTCCTGCATCGCCACCATCGCCTCGACATGCGCCCGGATGGAAGAGGCCGCGCGAGTGAGATAGGCGTCGGGATCGGCACGCCGCAGATGGTCGGCCTCGGCCTTCGTCAGCCCGGCCGGATAATACCCGTTGAGCGGGTCGTGTGCCGAGGTTTGATCGGTCACAACGTCCGGGATCGCGCCGCGCTCGACCAGCAGCGGCAGCACCTCGGCGGCGTTGCCGAGCAGGCCGACGGAGAGGCCGCGGCGCTCCTGTTGCGCCTCGCGCAGCCAGGCGAGGGCCTCGTCGATGTTCGCGGTCTTTCGGTCGCAGTAGCCGTCGTGGATGCGTTTGTCGATGCGCGACTC
>CAZJYH010000047.1:11355-15045 GCA_964549365.1 uncultured Alphaproteobacteria bacterium | reverse complement strand
AGGAAGTAGCCGCCCACGCCGACCACGATGATCCCGAGGATGACCCACGGCCACGCGCTGCGCGTGCTCCGGGCATCGGCGGGCATCGTGACGCGCGCCCCGGACTGCGCCCCCTGTGTGAACGCAGCGGCCGCGGGAGCACTCCCCTGGGCCTCGCTCGCCTGGGGACGTTCGCTTGCACGGGTCGGCTCTGCCGGACGCACGGCCGTGACGGTCGGCGCCGAGGGCTCCGGCTCGTAGCGGGCAGTTCCCGGCACCGGTCCGGCCTCCACGATCTCCAGCGCGCCGAGGAACTCCGCGCAGCTCTGGAACCGATCGGCGGGGTCCTTCGCCGTGGCCTTCGAAAGCAGGCGCACCATCTCGGGGGTGATCGCGGGATTGAACGCCCGCGGATCGGGAAGCGGGCGGGTCAGGATCTCCTGGATCACCTCGCCGTACGCCGCCGGCGTCGCCTCGGCGCGCGCGAACGGACGCCGCCCGGTGAGCGCTTCATACAGCGTGATGCCGAGCGAGTAGATGTCCGACCGATAATCCAATTGCTGGCCTCGCGCCTGCTCCGGTGACATGTACTCCGGGGTGCCCAGGCCGCGCTGCGTGGAGGTCTGCGCCTGCTGCCATGCGAACTTCGCGATGCCGAAGTCCGCAAGCTTGGCTACATCGTTCCAGCCGATGAGGATGTTCGAAGGCTTGATGTCGCGGTGGACGATGCCGATGTGGTGCAGATGCTCGAGCGCGCGCAGGATCTGACGCATGTAGCGCCGCGCGTGGTCGAACGGGAGCGGCCCGGTCTCGCGGTGGATCATCCGCGCCAGCGAACGGCCGTCGATGTACTCCATCACCAGGAAGAACTCGTCGCGCTCGCGGAAGCTTTCCACCAGCCGCACGATGTTCTCGTGACCGATCCCCCCCTGAATCTCCGGCTCGCGGCGAAGTCGCGCCTCGAAGTCCGGCGCCATGTTCTCGATCTGCATCGCCTTGACGGCGACGATCTCGCCGGTGTCGATCCGCCGTCCGCGATAGACGCGGCTCATTCCGCCGGCGCCGATCTCGTCGAGAATCTCGTAGTTGCCAACGCGGCGCGCGCCGGGCGTGCCTGAAAAGTCGGGAGTTGTGTCTGCCACGATTCGTTCAACAACAAGTGATAGGGGAGCGCTATCGCGTACACCGCCATCAAGGTGAAGCGTTACCGCGCGGCAAAATAGTGAACCGGCGATCGACACGTGGCACATCGGATCGTAATGCGGAGCTCGTTGGGGAAATCGTGTCCCGTGGCCGTTCGCCCCCCCGTATGGCCGAAGCGTGCTTCGTGTGTAGATTGCGCCCTTCAGAAACGGGCGGGCCGGGACGAGCCCGTTCACCCTCACGTACTGGAAGGGCTCGATGAAAGGCACACCGATTTCCGAAGGGATCTACAACTACATGGTCGAGATGTTCCCGGCCGAGGACGATCTGCTCCGCGCGCTGCGGGCCGATGCGGTTGCGGCGGGGATACCGGAGATTCAGATCAGCCCGGAGCAGGCCGCATTCATGGCCGTGCTGCTGCGCGGCGCGGGCTCGCGACGCGTGATCGAGGTGGGGACGTTGGGTGGATACAGCGCGATCGTGATGGCGCGGGCACTTCCGGCAGACGGGGAGTTGGTGACGATCGAACGCGACCCGTTTCGCGCCGAGTTCGCGCGCGAGCAGTTCGCAAAGGCCGGACTGAGTGGGGTTGCCCGCGTGATGGTCGGCTCCGGAGCCGATGTTCTGGAGCGTGAGCTTGCCGACTCAGGACCGTACGACTTCGCCTTCATCGACGCCGACAAGCCGAGCTACGTTCGGTACCTGGAGTTGATCTACCCGATGATGCGCCCCGGGGGGATGATCGCCGGCGACAACGCGCTCGCGTGGGGGAAGATCGCCGACGACACGGACGATCCCGACGTGCGCGGCATGCAGGCATTCAACCGCGCGATGGCCGAGCACCCCGGCATCGACGCGTGCATCGTTCCGGTGGGCGACGGCATGTGCATCGGCGTGGTGCGGTAACCGCGACAGAACACACGCCCCGCCGACCAGGATCTGCTCACATGGGTCGCGCGCACGGCGGCTCCACGATTCGCTACGGTTTTCGAGTTCCGGTTTGACCTATCTTGCACCCATGACGCAACAAGAGATCTACGACGAGCTGAAACTCCTCGCAGAGAATATGGGCCTCACGGTCCGCATAGAGTTGGGGGATTTCGAGGGAGGGATTTGCACCGTCAACGATCAACGCATCCTCCTGATCAATCGCCGCCATCACTTCGGCAAGCGGGTGAACGTGATGGCCCGCGCCCTCTACGGCGCCGGGCTGGACGAGGTGTTCGTCAAGCCCGCCGTGCGCGAGGCGATCGACGAGGAAGTGGCGCTCACGGGGAATGCGCCGTGAAGGGGCTCCGACACGGTTTCGCATTCAGCATTTGTCATTCTCAATTCGGCTCGCACGTTGGCCAATCATAGCGCAGGCTGAAGACCTGCGCCTACGCGCATAACTCCTCGCGCCATTCCCCATGCCCTCAGACCCCATAACCCGTCACCCATAACCTGCCCCCATGTTCACAGGACTCATCGAGGAGATCGGCACGATCATCGACGCCGTGCAGGACGGCGGAGCGATGCGCCTGACGGTGCGGGCCCTGACCGTGATGGAGGGGCTGAAGGTGGACGACTCGATCGCGCTCGACGGCTGCTGCCAGACGGTGGTGGAACGCGGCGACGACCGATTCACCGTGGTGGCGGTGGAGGAGACGCTGCGCAAGACGACGCTCGGAGCGTTCACGTCCGGCCGTGCCGTCAACCTGGAGCGCGCCCTGCGACTGGGTGACCGGCTCGGCGGCCATTTCGTGCAGGGGCATGTGGATTGCGTGGGAACCGTGCGCGAGGCGACCGCGCGGGAAAGCTCGTGGATCTTCCGGATCGATTACCCGGAGGAGTTCGCTCCGCTGGTGATCCCGGTCGGGTCCATCGCCATCAACGGCGTCTCGCTGACCGCCGCCGAGGTGCAGGGCGCCGGCTGCATGGTCTCGATCATCCCACACACGTATCGGATGACGACGTTCGGCACACTGGCGGCGGGCGACAAAGTCAACGTGGAGTTCGACATGCTCGGCAAGTACATCCGCGGGTTCGTGGAGAAGCGGGGAACAGTGACGGGTTATGAATGATGAGCGCCTCTTCGCGGCTTTGCGCCTTTGCGGTTGCTTGAAGTGGACGCTCGACGCTGGACTGTGGACGCTCGGAAGAGAGTGGCGAATGGCGAAGTCCGAGACACCGTTCACCCGGAGTTGACTCCGGGCGCTTCCTCTGGAGCGCAGGGTCGCGGAGAAAACTCCACGACAACGATTGAGGCCCCAACTTGGCACTTTGAACTTTGAACGTGGCGACTGTGCCGACACGGTTTCGCATTCGTACTTCGTCATTCACAATTCGTCATTCCCAACGCATACCCTCTCATCAACGTGCCGAGAGCATTACGGTATCATATCGACGACACGCCCGACAATCGGATCGACAGCCGGATGTGGGCGGAGATTGCGCGGCTGCAGCACTGGTACAACTCGGAGTTCCTCTGGAGCTGCGACCGCATCGGGCTGAAGCGCTACATCCTCTTCCCGAACTACGACGCCATCCCGGACATGCCGTACCACACGGCACGGTATCACTTCCGAC
>CAZJYH010000047.1:7064-11334 GCA_964549365.1 uncultured Alphaproteobacteria bacterium | reverse complement strand
AAGAAGATCGAGCTGCAGGATGAGCTCGCCGCCGTGCACGCGATGGTGGCCGAGGGGTTGTTCATGGTGCGATGGGGGGGCGTCCGCGACGACTCGATCGCCAGCGGCATCACGCACATCGCCGACAACGAGTTCAACGCCTACCTGCTCTGCGAGTTCCTGCTGAAGTGCTCCACGATCGCAACCGAGGCGTCGTTCGTGGTGGAGGATGAAGGGCACTTCGTGCTGACAGGGCGCGCAGCGTTCCGCATCGGCGAGCTGCTGATCCGTCGTGAGGATCTCCGTGCCGACGCCGATCGCGACACGCTCGACATCCCGCAGGCGTTCAGCGTGGTCAACCCCGCGAAGTACGACGATCACCCTCGCTTCTCCCAGAACATCGAGGACTTCGACGATCACGACGAGACAATGATGACCGCGTCGGCACGCGACTACGGCGCGCTCGGCTTCGCCACCAACTACGAAACGGCCTGGGGCGACAACGAGGGGCTCAACCTTCAGCAGCGCGTGCGCAAGGTGCAGTTGCTCTGAGGCGGGCCGGGCGAATAGAGATTGAGCAATGCTGAATGCGGAACCGCGTCGGCGCGGGGCCACGTACAAAGTTCAATGTTCCAAGGAGTGCCAAGACAAGTACCCCAAACTTCCATACCCCATCACCCAGAACCGCTTCGACTCGCCACCTCTTCGGCGACCGTCCAGCGTCCAACGTCCACCGTCCCATAAGCAACCACCGCGAAGACTCAAAGGACACCAAGCCACTCGCCAATCGTCGAAGATCCCGATTCATCGGGGCCACTCTCTTCCGAGCGTCCAGGGTCCATCGTCCAGTGTCCCACAAGATGCCTCACGCAAAGGCGCAAAGCCGCGAAGGGCCTGATCAACGTTCATCACCCATACCCCACCACTCATAACCTCTTCGACTCGTCACCCGCTGCACGCATCACGCTTCACGCTGAACGCACAACGCTACTTCAACGTATAGGCGAACCCGATCGAGAAGATCTCGCGGAACTGTGTCCGAGGTCCCACGGTTCCGTACACGCTCAGGATCGGCACCTTCTCGTCGTAGAGCAGGTCCGCCGCGATGCTCGCGTTGATGTACTCGTTCACCTTCAGCGTGAGCAGCGACTCCCACGTGATCACCATCGTCGCGAAGTCGTGGTACGGGGCGAACGCGTTGAACCGCGTCTTCAGCGCGACGTTCGTCATCAGCTCCTTCTCGAAGAGGACGTTCAGCAACGAGCCCAACTCGCTCTTGACGGTCTTGCCGGAGTCCACACCGAACGCTCCGGCGTCGGCAAGCCGGCGGTCGAGCACCAGCGTGAGCTGGTTGGCGATCGGCGCAACGAAGATCTCCAGGTAGTCCGCCGGCGTGTAGGTGATACCGGCGCTCAGCTTCAGGACGCCGGGCGCAAGGAAGCGGGAGATCACCACGGGCGAATCGGGCACGTTGTAGTTGTAGCCGTCGGTCAGCTGTGTCCGGAAGTCCAGCAGCGCGCTGTACTCCAGATGGTCGGCGAGTCGTCGGCTGTAGTTCGAGAGAAGGAACAGGCGATCGTCGCTTTTGCGCAGCTTCTCCTCGGCCACCTGCGTGAACCCGTAACCGAGATCCAGATTGTTCTCCCACGACTCGGCGTTCCCCTGGTAGTCCGCGTCGAGCCCGGCAAGGCCCACGATCAGCACGGTGTTCTTCCCGCCCGACGCCCAGTGCGAGAGATAGCTCTGCGAGAAGTTCATGCCGATCTTCGTGGCCACCTTCCAGCCGGTGGTGTCGGCCGCGACCGCCGGCGGCACATTCACCGCGGGCGTGTCGACCGGCGGCGGCGCGGGCGTTGTGGGTGCCGGGGTCGACTCCTGCGCGAACGCCGTGAGGTCGGGGACGAGCAGCACGAACAACAGAATGAGCAGCAGAACGGCACGATCGAGAGCGCGCATCTTGGATGATCCTCATGACGTTGACGACGCGGGATGAATCGTCGCGAAAATAGGAATCGCCGACCGAAGCGCGAGCGCGGCCGCACGATTTCGCGCCGCGACACCCGACGTATATTTGGCCCATGGTACGACCTCCCTTCCCGCTCTCCCGAACCCCGCATCGTGGCCTTGCCGCAACGTTGATCCTCCTGGGCGCGCTCGGCCCTTCCGCCTGCAACGCGCAGACCGAGCGCATACCCGAAGCCGACCCGCGCGTCGCGCGATCGACCGGCGGCATGGTCTCCTCCGCCACACCGGAGGCAACGGCCGCCGGCCTTGCGGTGCTCGAGCGCGGCGGCAATGCGGTGGACGCGGCGGTCGCCGTCGGCTTCGCGCTGGCCGTCACGTATCCCCAGGCTGGGAACCTCGGGGGCGGCGGTTTCATGCTGATCCGCATGGCCGACGGACGAACGGCCGCGATCGACTTCCGCGAGCGCGCCCCCGCCGCCGCAACGCGCGCGATGTTCCTGGACTCGGCGGGGAACTTCGTTCCGGATCGCTCGCAGATCGGCGCCCTCGCCGTCGGCGTTCCCGGCTCACCGGCCGGGCTGCTGCTGGCGTTGCGGAAGTACGGCACGCGGTCGGCTGCCGACGTGATCGCGCCGGCGATCGGGCTCGCGGAGAACGGCTATCGGGTGCATGCGGGCCTTGCCACGGAGTTTGCCGAGAAGGCCGGGCTGTTCGCCCGCTTCCCGAGCACCGTCCGCGCGTTCGGCGGCGACTCCACGAGCGCGGCGCGGGTGCCGACGGCCGGGGTGCCGCTGGTGCAGCGCGATCTTGCCGCCACGCTGCGCCGCATCGCCGAGAAGGGCCCCGCGGGTTTCTACGAAGGCCCCACCGCCGACCGGATCGTCGAGCAGATGCGCGCCTCCGGCGGCATCATCACCCACGACGATCTTCGGAGCTACAGCCCGGCCGAACGCACGCCGCTCGTCGGCACGTATCGCGGCGACACGGTCCTCTCGATGCCCCCTCCCTCCAGCGGCGGCGTGTTGCTGATCCAGATGCTGAACATGATGGAGCCGATCGACTTCCGTTCGATCCCGCGCGGCTCCGCGCAACACGCGCACCTGCTGGCGGAGATCATGCGCCGCGCCTACGCCGATCGCGCCGAACACCTCGGCGATCCCGATTTCCACGGCGTCCCCGTCTCCGGTCTGATCAGCAAGGAGTACGCGCGCGCCCGCGCCGCCACCATCGGCCCGCGCGCCACGCCGAGCGCCGAGGTGCAGCACGGCGACGCCGCCGCCTACAGCCACGAGAGCCCGCAGACCACGCACTTCTCGGTGATCGATCGCGCCGGGAACTGCGTCTCGGCGACGGTGACGCTGAACTCCTCGTTCGGATCGAAGCTGGTGGTGGAGGGGGCCGGATTCTTCCTCAACAACGAGATGGACGACTTCAGCGCCAAGCCCGCAACGCCGAACCTGTACGGTCTGGTCGGCAACGAGGCGAACGCGATCGCTCCCGGGAAGCGGATGCTCTCCTCGATGACGCCCACAATCGTCGTGCGCGCCGGCGCGCCGTGGCTCGTGGTCGGCACGCCCGGCGGCTCCACCATCATCACCACGGTTCTGCAGACGATTCACAACCAGATCGACTATGGGATGACGCTGGAGCAGGCGGTGGCCGCGCCGCGCATCCATCATCAATGGCGCCCGGACGCACTCAACTACGAACGGGGCGCGCTCGCGCCCGAGGCGCTGGAAGCCTTGCACGGCATGGGCTACATCACGATGGAGCGCAGGGAGGCATCGGGGCGCGTGGACGCTATCCGCATCGAACGCGACGCGGCGGGGAAGCGTGTCGTCATCGGCTGCTCCGATCCACGCGGATACGGCAGCGCGCAGGGGGAGCGGTAGGCGCACGGAGCGCAAGGAATGAGGAGAGAAGACCGAGGAAAGAGAAAGGTGGCAGGCTGAGCACCCCGCTCGCGGAGTCAACGCCGCGACAACGTGAGAAAGATGAGCCACGTTTCGCGAACCTGGAGGGTTCGAAGCTCATAGCCGGTGGGCGAGCGGGACATCCACGCTCCGCCACAACACGCGTCAAGCCGGGCGCGCGGCCCCCCGAGGGGGCGCCCATCGGTAGCAACGCACGCGGCGTCGGTGATCAAAGCCCCGGAGGGGCGTACCATCCCGCGGATGACCACGACGCAGCCGCCAAGCTCAGGGCGCTCCGCTGGAGCGCGAAGGCATGGGTGGTCTCGTCATGCTATAAACAGGGGCCTCCTGACGGAGGCGATGCCTTCCGCCGGTGTCGCGCTCCGACGCACGCGACGCACGGTCGCGGAGTA